>JAJOKQ010000097.1 GCA_021129785.1 Clostridiales bacterium
TTTATTTTTCTTGAGTATAGTAGTAGATTTTGATACAATAAATAAAACATTGTACAAAAGAAGGTAAAAAATGAGCGAGCTAAACATCAACATTAAAGAAATAATTCCGCATAGAACCCATTCTTATTAGTTGATAAGATAATTGAAATGGAAGAAACTAAAAGAGCAATAGGGAAAAAGAATGCTTCATACAATGAGCCATTTTCCCAAGGACATTTTCCAGACAAACCTATTATGCAGGAGTGTTAATTGTAGAGACACTATCGTAACTTGCAGGAGTAACTTGAATGTCTTTAGATGAAAACAAGGGTAAGCTAGGAGTATTTACTGGTATTGATAAATGCAAATTCAGAAGACAAGTAGTCCCTGGTGATATTTTAAAATTAGAAATAGAAATGGTAACATTAAGAAAAGGCATTGATAAAGCTGAAGTAAAGGCATATGTAGAAGGCGAACTAGCTTGTTCGGCAATGTTGACATTTGCAATAATCGATAGTTAGAAAAAATAAGATTTTTGGAGGGAGATATTTTGAGAATGCACGCGAATACAAAACCATTTTATTTTGAAGGTGGAGAAAAGGCTTGTTTGCTTGTTCATGGATTTACAGGAACGCCTGCGCATATGTTGCCTTTAGGTAAGTTTTTGCACGAAAATGGCTTTGCAGCAAAAGCAGTACTCTTAAGAGGACATGGAACAACAGTTGAAGATATGAGGGCAACGAGTTATGCTGATTGGTTTACTAGTGTTGAAAGTGGGTATCAAGAATTAAAGGAAAAATATAAAACGGTATATGTAGTAGGTTTTTCAATGGGAGGAATACTAACCTTGCAATTGGCATTGAAATATGACATACCTAAAATTATTACTATTGCAGCGCCTATACGAGTTTTTGATAAACTTGCAAAATGGGCATGGATAGGAAAATATTTCATGAAATATAAACCTTGGGAAGAATCAGAAGACCCAGAAGAAGATAATAAAAAATACATTATCGGATATGATAAAGTACCACTAAATTGTGTAGCTGATTTAGTGAAAGCTATGAGGAAAGTGGAAAGAAAGCTAACTAAAATCAACTCGAACACGTTAGTTATACAACCACGAAAAGATAAATTAGTAATACCTATTAGTGCTGAAATAATATACGACAATATTTCCTCTAAAGAAAAAAAGTTAGTTTGGTTAGAAAATTCTTACCACGCTTGTACACTTGGAAAAGAGAGAAATATAATTCACGAAGAAATACTTTCATTTTTAAAAAATGAGAGTTATTAACAAAAAGACCATGGGGACGGCTTTTGTGGTTTTTAAACAAGAAAGCACCTAGAAAAACCACAAGACCCTTCCTCATGGTCTTTGGTGAAAAGTGAGAAGGGCGGTCAGTAAAAATGCAAACAAATATAATGAAGAGCTTTAAGTTTTGGACAACCGATGAATATTTTAACGATGAAACAAAGCTAGAGTTAGATAAAATAAAAAACGACGAAGCAGAGATAGAAGAACGATTTTATAAAGAACTTGAATTTGGAACAGGCGGAATTAGAGGGATAGTAGGTGCAGGAATAAATAGAATGAATATTTATACTGTCAGAAAAACAACACAAGGATTAGCAAACTATATTAAAAAACATGGTGAAGAAGCGATAAAAAGGGGAGTCATTATTGCATATGACCCAAGACATATGTCAAAAGAATTTAGTCTTGAAACTGCATTAGTATTAGCAGCAAATGGAATTAAAGCTTATATTTTTGAGGATTTAAGACCTACTCCAGAGTTGTCTTTTGCTGTAAGACATTTAGGTGCAATTGCTGGGATTGTAATTACTGCAAGCCATAATCCGCCTAAATATAACGGATATAAAGTATATTGGGAAGATGGGGCACAAACTACTTCAGAAAACGCAAATGGAATAATTGACGAAATTAATAATATAAACGATATAAGAAATGTACAAACTATAAAAGAGAAAGAAGCAAAGCAACTTGGCTTGCTAAAGGTTATTGGCGAGGAAGTAGACAAAGAATTCATTAATGCAGTAAAACGCCAAGCATTGAGACATGATATGATACAAAAAAATGGAAACAAATTCAAGGTTGTTTTCTCGCCATTACACGGGACGGGAAATATATCTGTGCGTAGAGTATTAGAAGAATTGGGGTTTGAAAATGTACTAGTTGTACCAGAACAAGAATTGCCAGATCCGAATTTTTCTACAGTGAGCTATCCAAATCCTGAAGAAGAAGAAGCGTACATAATCGCAATAAAACTAGCTAAAAAAGAGAATGCAGATATAATAATTGCGACTGATCCAGACTGTGATAGGATTGGCGTTGCTGTAAAGGGAGAGGATAGAGAATATACTCTTTTATCAGGAAATCAAACCGGAATACTATTGGCTGATTATGTATTGATGACATTAAAAGAAAGAAATCAAATGCCGCCTAACCCGGCAATAATTAAGACAATTGTAACGAGTGAAATGGGGACTGCAATCGCCGAGCATTACGGTGTTAGCATTTTAAATACATTAACAGGATTTAAGTATATTGGTGAAAAAATAAAAGAATTTGAAAAAACTAACGAGTACACATTTATTATGGGTTATGAAGAAAGTTATGGCTACTTAATAGGCACGCATGCAAGAGATAAAGATGCTGTTGTTACTGCCGCACTTATATGCGAGATGGCAGCTTACTACAGCTTAAAAGGGGTAACATTACTTGGAGCATTAGCTAAACTATATAAGAAACATGGCTATTATTTAGAAGGTTTAAGAGCAATCACGCTTGAAGGAAAAGAAGGATTTGAGAGAATTAAAAACACGTTAGAAGAATTTAGAGTAAATCTTCCAAAAGAATTAGGAGGAAGAAAAATTTTAGAAGTAGAAGATTACTTATTACAGAAGAAATATTGTTTTAAGACGAATTGCGAAAGCTTGATTGAACTTCCGAAATCAAATGTGATTAAATTTACATTAGAAGGACAAGCGTGGTTATGTTTAAGACCTTCAGGCACCGAACCAAAAATTAAAATATATTGTGGAGTAAAAGAAAGGTCAATAGAAAAAAGTCGTATAGAAGTAGCAAAATTAATTAAAAGCATGGTGACATATGCTAAACTTTAAGATATAATAGGAAAACAATAAATACTAGGAGGCGAAAAAGTGAAGAGATTATTTACATCAGAATCAGTAACAGAAGGACATCCAGATAAAATTTGTGACCAGATATCGGACGCAATATTAGATGAAATATTTAAAAATGATCCAACGGCAAGAGTAGCTTGTGAAACTGTTGTAACAACTGGGTTGGTATTAGTCATGGGTGAAATAACTACCAAATGCTATGTCGACATACCTAAAATTGTAAGAAGAATAATAGCAGAGATAGGCTATACTAGAGCAAAATACGGATTTGATGGAGCTACTTGTGCGGTATTAACAGCTATAGATGAACAATCTCCAGATATTGCAATGGGCGTAGATGAAGCGCTTGAAAACAAGGCAGCAGATGATAAAATAGAACTAGACAATACTGGAGCAGGAGACCAAGGATTAATGTTTGGCTATGCTTGCACAGAAACTCCTGAACTTATGCCTATGCCAATTTCGCTGGCACATAAACTTGCAAAAAAATTATCTGACGTAAGAAAAAATGGGACATTGACATACTTAAGACCAGATGGTAAAACTCAAGTTACAGTCGAATATGATGGAGATAAGCCAGTTAGAATAGACACAATTGTTATTTCAACACAACATAGTCCTGAAATTGACCATGCTACAATTAAAAGAGATATAATTCAACATGTAATAAACAAAACAATTGCAAGAGATTTGATTGATGAAAATACAAAATACTTAATCAATCCGACCGGAAGATTTGTAGTTGGAGGACCACAAGGCGACTCTGGCTTAACAGGACGAAAGATTATTGTAGACACATATGGTGGGTATTCAAGACATGGTGGTGGTTGTTTTTCAGGGAAAGACCCTACAAAAGTTGACCGTTCAGCATCGTACGCTGCAAGATACGTAGCTAAAAATATTGTAGCTGCTGGGCTGGCCGAAAAATGTGAAATTGAAATTGCCTATGCAATTGGCGTTGCAAATCCAGTATCAATTTTTATTGAAACATTTGGAACAGGTAAAATTGCAGAAGAAAAACTAGCTAAACTAGTAGAAAAACACTTCGACTTAAGACCAGCTGCAATAATTAGAGATTTAGACTTAAGAAGACCAATATACAGACAATTAGCAGCTTACGGACACTTTGGTAGAACAGATGTTGACTTATCGTGGGAGAAAACAGATAAAGCTGAAATACTAAGAGAAGAAGGATTTAGTGAGGCATAGAGAGGATTTAGTTTAAAAGACTGTCAAAGAGAGCGATGCTTGCTTTTTGAGATGGTCTTTTGTTTTATTTCTCACAACTCAACGCAATATGCTATAATAAACTAAGCGAAAACTTTCACATATGGGAGCGAGATACATGATTGAAAAAGAGGGAATCCTAACAGAGGTTATATTTAAGAACGATTCTAACGGTTATACTGTAGCACTACTAGAGTGTAGCGAAGAAGTGGTAACTATAGTTGGTTGTTTGCCAACAGTTAGAGAAGGCGAAAAAGTTGCTGTAAAAGGGAAATGGAAAAAGCATTCAAACTATGGAGATCAGGTAGAGGTAAAAGAATATAGAAGTGTAGAGCCAACAACAGAAGAAGGAATAGTCAGCTATCTTTCTTCAGGAATTATACACGGCATTGGTAAAAAAATGGCCGAGCGAATAGTAGAAAAATTCGGTACAGAAACTATGGATATTTTGAAATATTCACCTCAAAGATTGCAAGAAGTATCTGGCATAGGAAAAAGCAAAGGTGCGAAAATAATTGAAGCATTTCAAGAGCAAAGAGAACTTAGTGAGATTGTACTGTTTCTTTCAAAGTACGGAATTACGTTAAATTTTGCTGTTAAAATATATAAGAAATATGGAATAGAAACAATTGCTCTTATCCAAGAAAATCCATATAGATTAGCTGATGAAATTTTAGGCATTGGTTTTAAAATTGCAGATAGTATTGCTATGTCTATTGGAATACCAGAACACTCAAAATATAGAATAAGTGCAGCAATAAAATATCAACTTAACAGATTTCACGGTGAAGGGCATACATATGTATCGAAAGAAATGTTAATTGAAGAGACATACAAAATATTAAATGGCGCAATTGACGAGCTAGATATTAATGAAGAGATACATGACTTGGCTTTAGAACAAAGAGTGCATATTGAAATATTTCAAGATCAGCAAGTAGTGTATTCGATGCCATATTATTATGCAGAGACAAATACATGCAATAAGCTAATAGAACTTGCACAGGTTAAATTTGAATCATTAGATACTAACATAGACGAATTAATCGAAAATTTAGAAAATGACATACAGTTAGCATTAAAACAAAAAGAAGCAATAATAGAAGCAATGCAAAATGGATTGCTAGTAATTACTGGAGGTCCGGGAACAGGTAAAACGACTATTATTAACTCATTGATAAAATTGTTTGAAAAAGAAGCTAAGAGAATAATTTTGGCTGCACCTACAGGCAGGGCAGCAAAGAGGATGGCAGAAGCTACAGGGAGAGAAGCGAAAACTATACACAGATTGTTAGAGCTAGGGTATACGGATGAAAATGAAGGAATGATTTTTCAAGTAAATGAAGACAATCCACTAAAAGCAGACGTAATTATTGTTGATGAAGTATCAATGGTAGATATATTGCTTATGAATAGCTTGTTAAAAGCCATTCAGCTAGGGACAAGACTTATACTTGTAGGTGATGCTGATCAACTCCCATCAGTAGGTGCAGGAAATGTACTAAAAGACATTATCGAAAGTAATGTAGTTAAAATTGTAAGATTAACTGAAATTTTTAGACAAGCTAGAAAAAGCATGATTGTAGTAAATGCACATAGCATTAACAAAGGAGAATATCCAGTACTAAATAAGAGCGGGACTGATTTTTTCTTTATGGTAAGAAATAGTCAAGAAGATATTTTAAGTACGCTGATAGATTTAGTAAAAGTGCGTTTACCGAAATACTATAAGAGTGATGCAGTACAAGATATTCAACTACTCTCGCCTATGAAAAAAGGTATAGTGGGAACAATAAACTTAAATAAACAACTTCAAAACAGCTTAAACCCACCTGAAAAAGGTAAAGACGAAAAAATACTAAAAGATAAGATTTTTAGAGTCGGAGACAAAGTAATGCAAACAAAGAACAATTACACGCTAAAGTGGGAAAGTGAAAAAGAAGAAGCCGGAACAGGCGTTTTTAACGGAGACATAGGTTACATTAGGTCGATAAACAATCATACAAAAGAAATGGAATTGCTATTTGACGAACACAGACTAGTTAATTATGAGTTTTCAAAACTAGACGATTTAGAGTTAGCTTACTGCGTAACCGTGCATAAAAGCCAAGGAAGTGAATTTCCTATCGTAATTATTCCAATGACATGGGGTCCACCTATGTTGCTTTCTAGAAACTTAATATATACAGCAGTAACAAGGTCGAAAAAACTAGTGGTTATGGTAGGCAAAGAAAAATACCTAAAACTAATGATAGATAACAATAGGCAAGCTGAACGTTATTCTGGACTTGGCTTTAGATTGAAAAGTTTTTTTGATTTTCAATATACCAGGTGACAATGGAAAGATAAGGGCGAGTTTGTTCTTGTCTTTTTCTCATATTTTTTTATTCGCGAAATTCAAAACAATCAAAGAGTTATTGAAGCTTATTTAGGAGTTGAGTGATGTGCTTAAAATAGAGAATTTACGTGTAAATTATGGTGGAATAAAGGCATTAAGAGGAATAAATATGGAAATTCCAAAGAATAAAATTATATCATTAGTAGGTGCTAATGGAGCAGGTAAAAGTACTACTCTTAGAGCTATAATCGGGCTTGTAAAAAGTGCAAGTGGCAAAATAATATATGATGGGCAAGATATTACAGACATGGAAACAAAGGATATTGTAAAAAATGGTCTTGTGCTAGTGCCAGAAGGGAGAAGAGTTTTTTCAGATTTAACAGTTGACGAGAATCTTATGCTAGGAGCGTATGCAAGAGATGATAAGATTGAAATAAAAAAAGATATGGCTCGTATGAAAGAGTTTTTCCCTATACTAAAACAAAGAAATTGGCAGTTAGCTGGGACTTTATCAGGAGGAGAACAACAAATGCTTGCTGTAAGTAGGGCGTTAATGAGTAGACCAAAACTATTGATGATGGACGAGCCTTCTTTAGGACTTGCACCTTTGATTGTAAAGAATATTTTTGAGATTATTAAAGAAATTCATAAGCAAGGTGTAACAATACTTTTGGTTGAACAAAACGCCAATGCCGCACTCCGCGTAGCAGACAACGCTTATGTACTCGAAATAGGTAAAATAACGCTTGAAGGAACAGGAAAAGAACTCCTTTTAAACGATGATGTTAAGAAAGCATATTTAGGAGCCTGATGTGAAACTAATTACAGAATCATTAGCATACCTAAACGAGTTTCTAGAAATGATATACCCATCAAATATTAAATGTGTTTGCTGTGAAGGAGAACTAGAAAACAAAATAGCTTTTAATATTTGCGAATACTGCCAAAGCAAAATAGAATTTAAACCTGTTTGGAGTAGCTTATATATAGAAAGAGAATATTCGCAGAATTACACCGAAGTACTGACGGTAACTGAATATAATAAAGTGATTAGAAGATTGATTTATAAATTCAAATACAATTCACAGACATATATTGCAAGAGAGATGGCAAGTATTATGGCAAATTTTTTAGAAGGAGAAAATCTATCTTTTGATGTGATTATTCCTGTGCCTCTGTTTGTAGCTAAAAAAAGAAAAAGAGGTTTTAATCAAGCCGAGCTGCTAGCTAAATATTTGGGCGAACATATCAAAGTACGGCATGATATCAACGTGTTGGGCAGAATAAAAGAAACCGAAACCATGCATATGCTAACTAAAGAACAAAGAAGAGAAAATGTAAAAGGAGTTTTTAGTGTTGAAGACCCTACACAAATACCTCTTAAAAACATCCTATTAGTTGACGATATATATACAACAGGCGCTACTATAAAAGAATGCAGTGAAGTACTTTTGAACGCTGGAGCTTCAAAAGTAACTGCAGTAGCTTTTGCAAGGAGTTGACAAGGTGAATGTCAAGGATGTATAATATATTAAGAAAAAATCTTAGAGGGGAGGGGGGTACGTTACATGGAATTAAGAAATTGCAAAAAATGTGGAAGAGCATTTGCATATAAAGGAATACCTGTTTGTTTAAGGTGCAAGGGTAATGACGAAGACGAATTTAGGAAGGTTAAGGATTATTTATATGATAATCCAGGTGCAACTATTAGAGAAATATCAGATGAAACTGGAGTAGATGAGCAACAGATATTAAGATACCTTAAAGATAGCAGAATTGAAATCATTGAAGAAGGCAATTTTGTTTTAGAATGTGAAAGATGTGGGAAATCACTCCGTTCTGGAAAATTTTGCGACGTATGTGTTGGCGAAATGAGACAAGAATTTAGTAAGGCTATAAAACCGAAAGAAGAGAAAGTTAAGCCAGTGCCTAAACCAAAAGAGAAAATGTATATAACAGAGAAATTAAAAAGAAGATGAAATTGAATATAAGAATAATAAAAAATCAACAAAACAGGTAAATAAGTAAGTAAAACAGTTAAAAAACACCTCATTGATGCCGATAATACTACAAGTAAGAGAATCGAGAGAAAGGGGTGTTTTCATTATGAAAATAACTAACAACCTAAATGTTACAAATGCTATGAAGGTATATAAGAAATCTGTAAAAAATGAAGTTGGCAAGGTAGGCAGTGGAAATCAGCCGGTAGATCAGCTAGAATTTTCAACTAAAGCAAAAGAATTTCAAGTTGCTGTTAGTGCGTTTAATAACTTACCAGATATTAGAGAAGCGAAAGTGAACGAAATTAGATCTAGATTAGAGGAAGGCAGCTATAACGTTTCGGCAAAAGAGATTGCAGAGAGTATAGTAAGAGGGATATTTGTGAATAAAGGAGTTTAAGATATAAGGATGCGGTTGTCGTGGGTTAAAAGGAGGTTGTTAATATTGAAATGGAGCGAAGTTAGATAAAACTATCATAACAAATGGATATTATTTGAAGCTTCAGAGGCATATTCGAAAGATGGGCAAAGATTTGTTGAGAAGCTTATAATTATTAATGTATTTAGTGAAGGAAAAGATGCACTAAAAGACTATGCTGAGAAACACAAGAGAGATAAGAGTAGAGAAATGTATGTTTACCACACTAAAAATAAAGAGTTAAAGATAGAGGAAAGAACCTGGATCGGACTACGAAAATATGGTTGAATTAGAGTTAAAACAGGGACTTCCATTGTGTGAAATTATGATGATTTATAAGGATTAAGCTATATTATTAGACAATATCCTTCTTGATACAGGCTCAGGTGGAACAGTTTTTAGAATGGATAAAGTAGACCAGATTGGCATTACAATAGAAGAAAATGATGCTATAGAGACTATTTCAGGTGTAGGCGAAGCCGAATTTGTATATCAGAAGAATGTAGACTGCATAAAATTTGGAGATATAGAAGTTAGGGATTTCATAATAGAAGTTGGCGTTATGGATTATGGCTTTAATTTAAATGGGATAATAGGCATGGATTTTTGAAAAACATAACCCCTAAACCAGAGGTGAAAAAATGATAGAATCAATCAAACAATTAAAAGAAGCACTACTACAAGAAAGCAGGATGTACGAAGAGGTTCTTATTTTAGAGCAAAAAAAAATAGATATTATAAAAAAAGCAAAATTAAAAGAATTAGAAAAAATAACTGAAGAAGAGCAAGAGTTCATATTCAAAATTGGTACTTATGAGAGAATACGTAGCTCTGTAATTGCAAATATTTGTGAAGAATTCGATGGAAAGCAAGTTTATACAATAACTGATATGTTACCTCTTATTAGGGACGAAAAAGATAAAAAGACTATAGACAGTTTGAGAAATCAAATACTTAATACAATAGAAGAAATTAAAGAAATTAATAAAACTAATGAAGCTCTTATGAAAGAGAGATTAGATTTTATTCACTTTAGCATGGAACTATTAACGACCGACCCAGCCGACGGAAACAACTATGATCAGGGCGTTGTGGGTCAGGGAAAACAAAAAACAAATTTATTTGATGCAAGTATATAATAGAGGTGACTACAACATGAAATCAACTTTTTTAGGATTTAACACAGTAAAATCAGGCTTATTCGCTGCACAAAGAGCATTAGATATTACAGGACATAATATTTCTAACGTAAATACAAAGGGTTTTACACGCCAACGCTTACTTCAGGCATCGAGCACACCTATATCAATATTTGGTGGCAGAGGAATGCTAGGTACTGGTGTTGATTCGATTGAAATAAATCAATTCAGGAATGATTTTCTAGACTTTAAATATAGAGGCGAAGTAAATGCTCAAGGCTATTGGGATTCCAAACAGAGTAATCTACAGTTTATTGAAGCGATTTTTAACGAACCATCAGAAACGGGCATTAGCACAGTGCTAGACGAAATGTTTTCGTCTTTTCAAGAACTAAGCAAAAAACCAGAGAGTTTAACAACGAGAGCCCTAGTTAGGCAAAGAGGTATTGCCTTTACAAACTCATTAAATCATATGTACTCGCAACTTGAAAAAATGGCAAGAGACTTGAATTTTGACGTTTCAATAACTGTCAACTCAATTAACACAATTGCCGATCAAATTTCGATATTGAACGATCAAGTTTTTAGAGCAGAAATAGATGGAAGCAATGCGAACGATTTAAGAGATCAAAGAAACCTATTAATAGACCAACTCTCAAGAATAGTAGACGTAGAAATTGTAGAGATGGTAGATATAAATGATCATGTTACAAGAGGGCAAGAAAATGATAGATCAAGCAAAAAACTCGTAATTCAGATAAATGGTCAGCCTTTAGTTTCACATGACAAATCATTTCATTTAAGCACTGAAACAACAAAACCAAGCACCTTTGACGATCAAGTTGAAATGTACGATATACGCTGGGCTAACGGGTCTATCTTCGACACAGACGGAATATCAGGTGAATTAAAAGCTTTAATAGATATGCGTGACGGAAATACAG
>JAJOKQ010000013.1:0-3293 GCA_021129785.1 Clostridiales bacterium
ATGTTATTGCTGCACTTGCGCCTGTTGCTGCAGAAATACCACAGCTGCAAAGTGCAGAAAGGCTTCCTATATGATTTTTTATTACACAATTAATAGTATGACTAATTGCAAGTGCTTTTGCTATCTTTTCTCCTGAAACATCATGCGTCTTCATGTATGCGACAAGTGGTAAAATAGCAGTTAGTCCGTTATTTCCACTGCCACTGGAGCTCATCACCGGCAAAGTTACTCCAGACATTCTCGCATCCGCACCAGCTGCTGTCATATACATGGCTTTAGATGTAAGATCTTCACTTATATTGCCTGTTTCTATTCCTTTTTTCAGGGTGTATCCTACACCTATTCCCCGTTTCTGATTCAATCCAAAGTCAGCTACCTTCTCATTCATTTCTAGCCCTTCTATCAAGAATGATAAGTCTGCATATTCCATGCTCTCAATTTCTTCGATAATATCTCTTATTAGCATAGACGAAACTGTATTATCTCGCGTAGCGCTATCAATAGCTTTAGCCTCGTCTAAAATAACTGCTTCGTTTAGTTTCAGTAAAACATAGTTAGTGTGTGTGCCTTGAATAGTAACTTGTGATTTTCCCTTAGAAGATTCTAAAATAACCTCAATATAGATTTTCTCATCAGTATCTTTAATGGCTAAATGTACTTTTTTATCGTCGACTAGTTGAATCGCATCTTTAACTGTTTTGCTATCTGAAAATTTTAATACATTTAGACCTAAGTCTGAATCTCCTCCTAATGCTCCCATGGCACCCGCGACTAACAAACCAACTTCTTTAGTGTGCGGTATTCCTACAGATAATCCATTTTTGTAGATATTGGGGCTTACAGTAATTTTAATGCTATTTACTTCATCATGACATCCTAATTTCATCGCCTTACTACATGCTAGCGCCACTGCTATAGGCTCTGTACAGCCCATGGCAGGCTTTACTTCCGCTTTTAATAGAGCTATAATTTGTTCTTTCGTCACTTATTCCTCCTTTGATATTACGCAAGAAAACAATATTACGAAAGCAAAATTAAATGCTTTTCACTATAACATTATACAACAAAATCAACACTAAAAAAAGCAAGTGACATTAATTCTTTCGATTTTCAACTCTGTATCTCCTGCATGATTAGTTAAATATTTAGCAAATAGAAAAATACATTGAATTTTCTAACTAATATGTGATATCATATATAATAACTGAATAGATAATCATCATTTTGTTCATGCACAACTCAAAAGCTAATATTGATTGTCTTTTCAAAAAAAATTACGAGGAGGATTTTATGAAAAAGCAATATGGTTTAACGACTAAAATATTTTTTGGTCTTATTGCAGGTCTTATTACCGGTCTTATACTGTATCCAATGAGAGAAGTACCATTTATTGAGGATTTTGTCATCGGATTTTTATTCCAACTAGTTGGTGGAGCTTTTATTAACTCCATTAGAATGATGATTGTTCCTCTAGTTTTTGTTTCACTCACTATGGGTGCTGCTCAAATTGGTAGTATCACAAGACTAGGTAGAATAGGTACAAAGACAATTGCCTTTTACTTGGTTACTACTGCAATCGCGATTTCAATCGCGATTTTAATAGCAACTATAGTACAACCAGGTATAGGTACTGGTATCGAGCTTGGAGACGCAAATTTTGAAGCTAGACAAAGCCCGCCTTTTGTTAGTGTTTTAATAGATATGATACCTAGAAACCCTATTAGAGCAATGGCAGACGGTAAAATGCTGCAAATAATTGTTTTTGCTATTCTTACTGGTACCGGTTTAACAGTACTAGGCGATAAAGCAAAAAAAGTTACTGATCTATTTGAACAGGTGAATACTCTTGTTTTAAAGCTTGTTGAATTGATTATGTATGCTGCACCTTACGGTGTATTTGCGCTTATTGCGAGAACGTTTGCAACTTTAGGTTTTGAAATGATGGCTCCTCTTGCATGGTATATGCTCTGCGTACTAGGGGCATTGCTAATTCACGCAACGTTAACTTATGGAACTTTACTGACTGTATTCACAAAACTTAACCCAATTAAATTCCTTAAGAATTTTTCTCCTGCAATGTTAGTAGCGTTCTCTACCGCAAGTAGTAGTGCTACGCTTCCTGTAACATTAAAAACTGCAAGAGAAAGACTAGGAGTTTCTGAAAGACTTTCATCTTTCACATTGCCTCTAGGTGCTACTGTTAACATGGATGGTACTGCTATAATGCAAGGTGTTGCTACTATCTTTATTGCTCAACTATTTAATGTTGACATAGGAGTTGGTGGATTCTTGACTATAATCCTTACAGCTACATTAGCATCAATTGGAACAGCTGGTGTTCCTGGCGTTGGTCTTATAATGTTAGCAATGGTGTTAGAACAAGTTGGACTTCCTGTTGAAGCAATTGCTCTTATTATGGGTATTGATAGAATTCTGGACATGTCTAGAACAGCTATTAATATTACTGGAGACATGGCTTGTACATTAATTATTGCTAAGAGCGAAGGCGAGTTGGACGAAGACATCTTTAATTCTGACAAAACAGTTGCAGCAAAATAATAGAATCTTTGATTCTTAAGCACGCTGTAAAGAAAATAACTTAATGCTTTGAGTTGTGCATTAAAAGGGTAGATATTTCTTCTACTCTTTTTCTTATGCCAAATTAAAATCAAGATTTTAAAGGAATTTGTCGTTTTATGCCGAACATATAATATATATGCTTACTAATGCATCTCTCTCTTTATAATTCGCCTATATAATTATGTACGAATTTTTACGTAAAGTGTAGGATGCTACTAGCAAAAACTTTATAAATAGGAGGATTTTTTTATGTCAATTAGAAGTAAAATAACATTATTGCTTGTTGTCTTAATAATATTTACTGCAACCTTTATTGGCTTTCGTAATTACCAATCAACGTATGAGAATCTAACCGAAGAACTAGCTCAATCTGCGCAAATTTCAGTAAACAGTACTATTAAAGCTATGGATTTTTTTATGGACGGGCTAGAAAGTGATATCAATTCACTAGCATCAGAACGCGAAGTGGAAATGCTATTAGCAAACCCAATGGGCAGAAGCTCAATGCTTTCTGGCTTCAAGTCATATGTTGATGCTCACCCTCATGTGTTACACGTGTACATAGGAACTAAAACCGGAGATTTCCATATTTATCCAGATGTAGAGTTGCCGGCAGGTTTTGACCCAAGAGTTAGGCCCTGGTTTGAGGCCGCAAAAGAAAAAGGAGCCCTTGTTTGGACAAAACCGTACATAGATGCTTCTTCAGGAGAACT
>JAJOKQ010000013.1:3303-4658 GCA_021129785.1 Clostridiales bacterium
TACAAATAGGTGATACTGGCATTGGTGTGTTAGTAACTGCTAATGGTGTAATACTCCTCCATCCTAAAATTGAGTTTGGAACCAAAATTCCTGTACCAGAACTACTAGAATTAGTTAAGTCTAGCAACTCTTCTTCCCTTGAATATACTTTCAGAGGCATGCGTAGTTTGGGTTTCTTTAATACTCTTGAACATACTGGCTGGCGGGTGATTGGAATTGTCAGACTTGATGATCTTGATGACGATGTTAATCAAATAATTATTGCAACAGTAACCACTGCTCTAATAGCAATAATCATCGCAATTATCATTGGACTCTTTGTTTCTAAAAAAATCACTCAACCAATTAAGGTTTTAGAAGCAGATATGAGCAAAATCGGATCTGGTGATTTTACAGTAATCACAAATACTAAATCAAAAGATGAAATTGGCAAACTAGCTCTTTCCCTAAATAAAATGACTGGAGAAGTTAAAAACTTAATAATCAATATTAAAGGCGCTACATCTAAGGTAGGGCAGGCTTCTGAAATGCTTGCTGCTACATCTGAGCAGACTTCTGCTTCATCGGATGAAGTTGCAAGGACTGTAGAAGAAATAGCAACCGGTGCTTCTGATCAAGCTTCTGAAACCGAAAAGGGTGCATCAATGGTCAGCAGTTTATCGGAGAAATTTGATTCATTAACAGCTAGCTCAAATGAAATGCTTGAACTTTCTGATCAGATGGCAACTAGTAGTTCAAGTGGTCTAGAAATTGTACAAGACTTAACTACTAAAACAGCAGAAAATACTGAATCTATGACTAAAATTGAAAATGCAATCAATAGCCTAGATACTCAGGTCCAATCAATTAGTAATATTTTGCAGTCAATCAGTGAAATTTCGGACCAAACAAATTTATTAGCCCTAAACGCTGCAATAGAAGCTGCTCGCGCTGGTGAAGCTGGCCGAGGTTTTGCTGTTGTTGCAGATGAAATAAGAAAACTTGCTGAGCAGTCTAATAATTCCGCTTCAGAAATAAGTAGTATTGTTACAAGTATCCAAAAAGAGAGTAAAAACACTGTTGGTATAATGCAAGAGGTAAAAACGCAGGCAGATGAACAAACTCACGCAGTAAGCAACGTTTCTCTCTCTTTTAAAGATATATCTGGATCAATCGAGGCAATAACTAATAAGATTGAAACGATAAATGTAGCAGTCTCGGATATGAATACAGACACTGATACCCTAGTTGGTGTTATGGAAAATATCTCGGCTGTATCTGAAGAAACTGCCGCTGCATCTGAAGAAGTTACAGCTTCAATGGAACAAACTGTAAGTGCTGTAGAAGAAGTATCTAGAGCTGCTGAGGAACTAAAC
>JAJOKQ010000013.1:4758-11130 GCA_021129785.1 Clostridiales bacterium
TCTGTTTATAGAAATACTAATTTTACTACTCCACTGTAACACTCTTTGCTAGATTCTTTGGTTTATCAACATCGCACCCTCTTGCTACTGCAATGTAGTATGCTAAAAGTTGCAAGGGGATTACTGATAGTATTGGTGTTAACTCGTTCATTGTTTCTGGAATATATAGTACTTTATCTGCCGTTTTTTCTATCTCAGTCTGATTCTCTTTTGCAATTGCGATTACATATGCGCCTCTAGCTTTTACTTCTTTAATATTTGATAGCATTTTTTCATAAAGACGCTCTTGCGTTGCCACCGCTATAACTAGCGTGCCTTCCTCAATTAATGCTATTGTTCCATGCTTTAATTCTCCTGCTGCTATGGCTTCAGAGTGAATATAAGATATTTCTTTTAATTTAAGCGAACCTTCTCTTCCTACAGAGTCGTCTATACCTCTGCCAATATAAAATACACTTTGATTATTAAATTGTTTATCCGCAAGTTCTTGTATTGGTGATATATTGTCTAGTATTTGTTCTGCTTTTTCAGGGAATTTTTTTAGTTCTTTTAACACTTCATCATATTTTTCTTTTGTCAATGTTCCTTTCTTAATACCTAGATCTAGTGCTATTAGATACATTGAAATCAATTGCGTTATATATGCTTTAGTTGATGCAACAGCTATTTCAGGTCCTGCCCAAGTGTAGAAAACATCCTCAGCTTCTCTCGAAATTCTGCTTCCTACAACATTTGTAACTGCAATAATTCTCGCACCTTTTCTCTTTGCTTCTCTTAACGCTGCTAAAGTATCTGCTGTCTCTCCTGACTGGCTAACAGCAATAAACAAAGTGTTTTTATCAATAAACGGGTCTCTATATCTAAATTCAGATGCAACATCTGTCTCTACAGGTATCTTTGCAAACTTTTCTATCGCATATTTGCCAACTAATCCCGCATGGTATGCTGTTCCGCAAGCTACAATTACAATTTTGTTAATTGCTCTTAAATCTTCTTTTGTAATATTTATTTCATTCAAATCAATATTCCCATTACTATCTATTCTTGGAGACAGAGTTTCTTTTATTGCGTTTGGCTGCTCATGAATTTCTTTAAGCATAAAATGCTGATATCCGCCTTTTTCTGCGGCTTTTACATCCCATGTGACATTAAAAACCTCTTTTTTTACGTGCTGCCCTAACTCGTTAAGAATTGTTATGCTTTTTTCTTCTAAAATAGCCATATCACCATCTTCTAGGAAGTAAACATCTCTTGTATACTTTAAAAGCGCTGGAATATCAGAGGCAATAAAATTCTCTCCCTCACCAATTCCTATGATTAAAGGGCTATCTTTTCTTACTGCCACCAGTTGTTTAGGATTATTTTTGCAAATCACACCAATAGCATATGCTCCCTCTAGCTTTGCTATTGATTTTTG
The DNA here is from genome assembly GCA_021129785.1 of Clostridiales bacterium. Taxonomy (GTDB): domain Bacteria; phylum Bacillota; class Clostridia; order Peptostreptococcales; family NVVX01. The sequence continues at coordinate 6,176 of JAJOKQ010000013.1, forward strand.
CACTGCTAGAACTAAGTTTCCGTCAAAATAATAGTCAATCAAATGCGCAATCACTTCTGTATCTGTGTCGGATTTAAATTCTTTTCCTTCTTCTATTAACCACTCTTTTAGTTTCATATAGTTTTCAATAATCCCATTATGCACTACGGCGATAGCCCCAGAAGTATTTTCATGAGGATGCGCATTAACATCATTTGGCTCACCATGTGTTGCCCATCTTGTATGCCCTATACCTAAAGTACCACTAATTTTTTCTGCATTAAGGCAGTTTTCCAGTACACTCAATCTGCCTTTATTTTTTCTTACTGTTACTTTATTTTCATGATATACTGCTACTCCTGCTGAATCATAACCTCTATACTCTAATTTGCTTAGCCCTTCTAGTAAAATCGGTACAGCTTCCTGCTTTCCTATATATCCAACGATTCCGCACATGTTTTTTCTCCTCTCAAATTAAATATTTCAAACGTCTTTATGAATCTATGATTACACAATTCATTGGTAATAGGTATGAAAATTCTCATCACAAAGCAGTTTGCACATTAATCATATTGCAAACTTTCACTCAAATCCTTTTGTCCTATCAATTACTTGATAGTTTTGTAGATTTTTAACGATGGTGAAACACCGCAAGGCATCCGCCGAATATTCGATAACCCTGTTCCTCGTCAAGTTAAGATCTGCTTAACTTCAGGCGCTTTCTAAAAATACTATTCTATTTTCATACCTTTTTTCATTCTACCCACTAACAATAATAACAGAATCTCCAATTCTAATCCACTTGCCTGTAGCCGAAGTGTTTAAAAGGATGATCCTCTTGAAACCTTGTCGTGCTCCTCTCAAGTCGTTATAAGCACCACCCACTCTCTCATTTTCCATTTTATCACAACTATCTATTGTATGCAATGCTAATACATATTACAACTAGATTACACCTAAACTCACTATACGCCTTTCTATCAAAACTAGCTTAGCCTGCTCTCTATCAGCTTTGCCAATTTAACAGCTAAATACTCTAATTCTTTTTGATTCTCTCCTTCTAACATAACTCTTACAAGCGCTTCTGTTCCTGATGGTCTAATTAACACTCTACCCTTCCCATTCATAGAATTCTCTATTGCTTCTATTTCCTTTGCTATTACTTCATCATTTAAATATATATTTTTCTTTTCATTTTTCACTTTTGCATTTACCAATATTTGTGGAAATGACTTCATCACGCTTGCTAACTCTTCTAACGTCTTTCCCTCTTCTTTCATCGTATCTATTAGCTGAATTGCAGTCAACAGCCCATCACCTGTCGTATTATGCTGTAAAAATATTATATGCCCAGATTGTTCTCCACCTAACATATAGTTATTATTCATCATTTCCTCTAGTACATATCTATCGCCTACTTTTGTTTTTATTACCTCTATACCTTCTTTTTTTACGGCTAAATCTAAACCTATATTGCTCATTACTGTAGCAACAATAGTGTTTTCATTTAATTTCTTATTTCTTTTTAGCTTCGTCCCGCATATTGCCATTATATAGTCACCATCAATCATTTGACACTTATTATCTACAGCTAAAGCTCTATCAGCATCTCCATCAAAACTTATTCCTATGTCTGCATTAGTTGCTTTTACAAGGTTCTTAATTGCATCTAAATGCGTAGAGCCGCAGTTAAAGTTTATATTCATTCCGTCCGGTTTGTCGTTAATTACAAAAACTTCTGCTCCTAACTTTCTAAGAAGAGCAGGCGCAGATTTATACGCTGCTCCATTAGCAGTATCTATTGCTATTTTCATGCCTACAAAATCGTGCTTAATTGTTGTTAACAAATATTCCATATATAGTTCTGTAGCACTTTCAATTCGATTTATCACTCCAATTTTCTCATTGTTTGCTCTGTACATGGTATTATCATTTTGCTCTACTAGCTTCTCTATTTCCGCCTCTGTATCATCAGATAATTTATATCCGTTACTATCAAAAAATTTAATCCCGTTATACTCTGCTGGATTGTGAGAAGCTGAAATCATTATCCCTGCATCTGCTCCAAGTTCCCTTACTAAATGTGCAATTGCAGGTGTTGGGATAATTCCTAAAGAGATGACGTCTACGCCTACTGAAAGCAAACCCGCTACCATTGCGTTTTCCAACATATCCCCTGAAATTCTCGTATCTTTTCCAATAATAACTTTTGTTTTATCTTTATTTTTGAAAAGCACACAAGCGCTAGCTCTTCCCAATTTATACGCTAGTTCAGGTGTTAAATCTATATTAGCAATTCCTCTAACTCCATCTGTACCAAATAGTTTACCCATTTTAACCGCCCCTTTCTTTCACTTGCAACTCATTTTATCATAATATTTAAACTTCATCAACTATGCCTTAATTGAATAAGTTTAGTTTCTCATAAATTCTACTCTTATACATGAAAAAAGCCCTTCACTTTTTAAAGTAAAGGGCTTAATATTACCGTACTGCTTTTGCTCCACGCTTTAGGGCATCTTTGTTAAGTTCTACTAAATGCTGTTTGCTTGGACCAAATACTTTCTTCATTGCTTCCACTATTGAATCTTGCGATACAATTTTTGTAATTTCAGCGTATGCTCCTAGCATAACCATGTTCGTAACTTTATCGTTGCCTATTTCTTTTGCTATTTGATTAGCTGGCACATAATATACATTTATGTCTTCTCTTTTTGCCTTTATCTCTATTAGGGAAGAGTTTACAATTAAATTGCCACCTTCAATTACTTGCTGTTCAAATTTTAATAAAGAAGGCAAGTTCAAAACTACAGATGCAGTTGCATCATTGGTGATTATTGGAGAGCCTACTAAATTGTCAGAAACAATAACTGAACAATTAGCAGTACCGCCTCGCATTTCAGGACCATATGAAGGTAGCCACGAAACTTGTTTTTCTTCAACCATTCCAGCATATGTTAATAATTGACCCATAGACATAATTCCTTGTCCACCAAAGCCTGCCATAATTACTTTTTCAGTTGCCATTTATTTCGCCTCCTCTGGTGCACGGAAATTTCCTAATGGGTAATACGGAATCATATTGTTTTCTAGCCAGCTTAAGGATTCAACTGGTGTTTGCCCCCAGCCTGTCGGGCAAGTAGACAGTATTTCGACAATCCCAAATCCTTTACCATCTAATTGTACTTGAAAAGCTTTTTTAATAGCTTTCTTTGTTTTTCTTATCCCCGCTACATTGTGCACCGTTACACGTTCTACAAATACTGCACCGTCAATTGTTGCTAGCATTTCACTAATTTTTAGTGGCATTCCAGTAGTTGCTTTATCTCTTCCATATGGCGACGTCGTAGCTTTTTGCCCAATAAGTGTAGTTGGCGCCATCTGCCCACCTGTCATCCCATAAATTGCATTATTAACAAAAATAGTAGTAAAATTTTCTCCTCTATGTGCAGCGTGAACTATTTCAGCTGCCCCAATAGAAGCTAAATCTCCATCTCCTTGGTAAGTAAATACTACATTATCAGGGAGGATTCTTTTAATACCTGTCGCTACTGCAGGAGCTCTCCCATGAGCAGCTTCATGCATATCACAATTAAAATAGTCATAAGCTAATACAGCACATCCTACAGGAGCTACTCCAATTGACTTGCCTAAAACACCTAATTCTACTAAAACTTCTCCTACTAATCTGTGAATTATACCGTGCGTACATCCAGGGCAATAATGCATAGATTTATCGGTCATTCCTTTTGTTGGCTCAAATAATAATGACATTATTTAGCACCTCCTACTATTTCTTTTGCTTTATTAGCAATTTCTTCTGGACTAGGAATCATGCCACCTGCTCTTCCATAAAAATGTATAGGCAGTCTTCCTTCATTAGCAATTTTAACATCGTCAATCATTTGCCCCATACTCATTTCTACAACCAAAATTGATTTAGCTGTTTTAGGAATTTCTTCAAATGCTTTATTTGGAAATGGCCATAGCGTAATTGGTCTTATTAAACCTGCCTTAATTCCGTTCTCTCGTAATGAATCTATAGCGTTTTTCGTAATTCTAGATGTAGTTCCATATGCAACTAGCACTATTTCAGCATCGTCCATTTTGTACGTTTCATGCATAACCTCTTTTTCTTCCATCTCATCGTACTTCTTTTGTAATTTATAATTATGTCTCTCAAGGTCTTCTGAAGCAAGCGCTAGGGAGTTAATTATATTAGGTTTTCTTTCTCCGTTCGTTCCTGTAGTTGCCCAGTCTTTTTTGGGAAGATTTGTCTTCCCAGATAGATTAAACTCAACTGGCTCCATCATTTGTCCTATCATTCCATCACCAAGCAAGATTACAGGATTTCTATAGTAATCAGCTATATCAAATGATTTTATCGTTAAATCAACTGCTTCTTGTATGCTAGAAGGTGCAAACACAACAATTCTATAATCACCGTTTCCGCCACCTCTAGTTACTTGAAAATAATCTGATTGCGAAGGCTGTATACTACCTAATCCTGGACCTCCTCTACTTATGTTTACAATTACACTAGGAAGCTCAGCTCCTACCAAATATGATATCCCTTCTTGCTTTAATGCCATTCCAGGTGAAGATGTTGATGTCATAACTCTAAACCCGGCACCTGCTGCTCCATACACCATATTAATAGCTGCTACTTCAGATTCTGCTTGTACAAAAACACCTCCTGTCTTAGGCATGTGTTTTGCCATATATTCAGGCACTTCATTTTGAGGTGTAATAGGGTATCCAAAGAAACAATCGCAACCTGCTCTAATTGCTGCCTCCGCAATTGCCTCATTACCCTTCATTAAAATTTTAGCCATAGTTTTCCCTCCTAATTTTCAGTGTTATTCTTGTGTTTCAACTGTTATTACTAAATCTGGACATATCAACGCGCAGTTCGTACATGCGATGCATTTATCCATTTCTTCAATTCCTGCTGGATTATATCCTTTTTCGTTAGT
>JAJOKQ010000144.1 GCA_021129785.1 Clostridiales bacterium
TTTAATATCAATTATTTCTAGATTAGGATTACAAGGAGTTTCAAAGTATATCACCTTAGTTTTATCATCAATCGCTTGTTCTAATTGTTCTAGCTTTGTGAAATCAGCTATTTTATAGTTTACATTGTACTTTGTAAGTAGTTTTGTTATTACAGTAAATGTAGAACCATATAAAGTGCTATTTACTACTACATTGTCACCCGGTCCTAACAAAGAGAATAGTGTGGAACTTATTGCTGCCATGCCTGACGAAAAAGCTACTGCTCCATTACCATTTTCTAATGCGCACATTCTATTTTCAAATAACCTTAGTGTCGGATTATTTCCTCTTGTATATACGTAATCGTCGCTTTCAAATGACATCACTTTGTCAACATGATCAATGCTATCAAATACAAAAGTTGATGTTTGAAATATTGGTGGATTTAAGGCATTATTAGGGTTTTTACCTTCACCTCCAGCATGAATAGCTAAAGTATCAAATTTATAATTATTTTTATCCATCATTTCACTCCCATTTCGGTTACTGACCATATTTGTTTAGATAAAAATCTCTCATTATATGAATGTCTTCCTTGCTTAGTTCAACAACTCCACCCATAAGTTGCGCAAAAATTGTGGCTTTCGCAGATTTTTCTACAACATTTACAATCTTTAACGTTTCTTTTAGGTTCTTACCTGCCCCAAGACAACCGTGGTTTGCTAGTATCACTGCATTTCTATCTTTTAACGCTTCTACTGCATTATCTCCAAGCTCTAAAGTCCCTGGCAATGCATATGTGCTAACTCGTACATCTCCACCAACTATTTGCACTAAATCTTCACAAGCACCTGGAATCGGCTTTCTTGCTATCGCCATAGCAGTACAGTATGTACTATGAGTGTGTACGATTGCATTCACATCATTTCTATTATTATAAATTGCAAGATGTAATCCAAATTCGATAGAAGGTTTCATATATCCTTCGATAATATTTCCTTCCATGTCCATTACTACAATTCCATTTGCACCAATGCAGTTGTAATCAACTCCACTAGGTGTTATAGCGATATAGTTTTCGCCTGGTACTCTTGCGCTAATATTTCCCCATGTGCCGACAACCAAGCTTGAATTTAACATCTCCTTACCTATTTGTACAATTTCTTCTCTTATTTGTTCGTGATTTATTCTCATGTGTTCTCCCTCTCCTAACGAATTCGATATGTCTTATAGACTAATTACAGAATTAGCACAATTGCATCCTGCCTTATTTAACTCATTAGATAATATTTCAATAAAAGCACTAGTAATTTTCTCTTTATTCTTTTTGAGCGAGCCTTTTATATCATGAAAAGTTATCTCTTCATCCTTGAATCCTGTTGCCCAATTCGTGATTATTCCTACAGCAGAGTAACAAATTCCTAACTCTTTTGCTAATACAACTTCTGGCACATTTGTCATTCCGACTACATCTGCACCTAGAAGTTTATATCCTTTTATTTCCGCGGCAGTTTCAAAGCGCGGTCCTTCAGTGCAAACATAAACTGCATTTCCTTTTACATCAATACTTTGTTCTATCGCATATTCACTAAATTTTGCTCTTAGCATTTTGCAATATGGATCGCTCATGTCAACATGCTTTACTCCATTACTACCGTCAAAAAAAGTATTGTTTCTTCCTTTAGTAAAATCCATGAAATCATTAATAATTACAAGATCTCCCAAACTAAAGTTGTTATTAATAGAGCCCACTGCTACAGTCGCATAAGCATGAGTAACTCCTAGCATGCAAAGAGCCTTCATATTAGCTCTATAATTTATTAAATGCGGCGGTATAGAGTGTTTTTTGCCATGTCTTGATAAGAAAACTATTTTTTCATCCTTAATGCTTACAATGTCAACGGCAACATCTCCATACTCAGTTTGAATAATTTCTGAGTACAGATCTGTTCCAATGTCATATATTCCTGTTCCACCAATAATTGCTTTAATATTATTCACCTGTACCTCTCCTACATATATTTGTTGTTAAATAACCTACTATCTACATCTATGCAATCGAATGAATAATTAATGGCATATTGTTAAAAATTGTTTCTGAATTTAGTAATGCTAGGATTATATGGAGTTTTAAGAATTCCTTTTTCCGTAATAATTCCCGTGATGTACTCATTTGGTGTTACATCAAATGCCGGGTTGTAAACATTAATATCAGTAGGAACAATTCTTACGCCTCCAATATGCGTTATTTCTTCGCTTGCCCTCTCTTCTATTTCTATTTCATCACCTGTTTCAATCTCAAAGTCAATCGTCGTTGTAGGTGCTACAATGTAGAATGGAACATTATATCTCTTTGCTACGACCGCTAGCATAAATGTTCCGATTTTATTGGCAGAATCGCCATTTAAAGCTATTCTATCTGCACCTACAAGTATTACATCAATTTTTCCGTCACGAATCAAGGTGGCAGCCGTGCTATCAGCAATCAATGTAAAAGGAATATTCTCTTCTTTTAATTCCCACGCAGTCAACCTTGCTCCTTGAAGCCTTGGTCTTGTTTCATCTGCATAAACAAAGATGTCTTTGCCTAAGTAATGTGCTTCTCGTATGACTCCTAGAGCAGTGCCATATCCTGCAGTGGCTAACGCCCCTGTATTACAATGAGTTAGTATTCTTGCACCTTTAGGAATGACTCTGTAACCTTCCTTAGCCATTTTCTTGTTTGTATTTATATCTTCTTTAAAAATATAATCTGCTTCTTCTTTTAGCAAGTTACAAATATTTTTAACTCCGTTGTCTGAAGAAACGATTATTTTCATTCTTTTGATTGCCCACATTAGGTTTACAGCCGTAGGTCTTGAATTATTAAGTGCCTCACATGCAATATTCATATTTTTGACAAAATTCTCTTTCGTGTTTTTTTCAAATTCCAACGCTGCTAAAAGCACACCATAAGCAGCGGCAGCACCAATTGCAGGTGCACCTCGAACAACCATGTCTTTTATAGCAAATTCTACATCTTTATATGTAGCACAAATAAAATACTCTTTTCTTAACGGAAGTTTTCTTTGATCTAGTAGTATAAGTTGGTTTTCTTTGTATTCAATAGTATTAATTTCTTTCATATAAAAAACATCCTTTCGATTACTAATTTTCAGTCCATTGTTCTCTGATCTATTAATCCTTTAAAAGATCTTTTGTTACTCTCTCTATATTGTAATATATTTTTTCTAAATCCACAGTCTTTATTTCATAATTGTCCATAACTATCTTGCCATTAATTATTACAGTTTCAACATCTGCTGCTTGCGCAGAGTACGCTAAAGCAGAAACTTCATTATGTCTAGGGTAATAATGAGGCTTTTTCATATCAATCAAAATGACATCTGCTTTCTTTCCTATTTCAATCGATCCTATATTATTAAGATTTAGAGCCTTTGCTCCATTCTTGGTTGCCATTTCAATTGCTTTAATAGCAGGTACAGAAGTAGAGTTTAGATTAACTGCTTTATTAACTATTGCTGCAAGATTGATTTCTTCAAACATGTTAAGATTATTATTGCTTGCAGATCCGTCTGTCCCCAACGCCACATTAACACCTTCATTTATTAGTTTATCTATTTGGGCAAATCCATTTCCTAATTTCAGATTACTACCCGGATTGTTTATTACGTTTACGCCCTTAGCAGATAATATTTCGATATCTTCATCAGAAAGGTGTACACAATGTGCAGCTGTAGTGTTAACATCAAAGAGTCCTAAATCACTGACATGCTTTATTGGTGATTTAGCATGTTCTCTGAAGCTATCTTCAACTTCTTTTAATGTTTCCGATAAGTGAATGTGAATGCCTGTCTCTAATTCCTTTGCTAGAGCAATTGTTTTCTTTATATAGTCTGGGCTACATGTATATGGAGCATGAGGTGCAACCATAATTGTTATTCTACCATCTGCTCTATCTATCCATCTATTGTGAAAATCTTTAGTCTCTTCTAATTTCAAATCGCCATCTCCATTAATATCTGCGACTCCTCTTGATAGCACTGCTCTAATTCCTAATTCTTCGACTGCTTTAGCAACATCGTCCATAAAAAAATACATGTCAGAAAAACAAGTTACCCCCGATTTAATAAGTTCTACAATACTTAACATCGATCCCCAGTAAACACTATCACTCGTTAGTTTATCTTCTAATGGCCATATTTTTTCTGTTAACCAAGGCCAAAAAGGCAGATCATCTGCATAGTTTCTAAAAAGGGACATTGCAATATGTGTGTGTGCATTTATTAAACCTGGCATAGTTAGTTTATTCTCTCCGTTAATTATGGTGTCAGGCACAAAATCACTTGGAACATCACCTATGTGCTTTATACTATCATTTTCAATTGCAATATCACAATATTTTACTAACTCATTACTTTTATTCATTGTAAGCAATGTTGTATTTTTTATTAAAATCTTCATTTAAAATCCTCCGCCTCACATTAAATTTCTAATATTCTTTAAGTCTCTTAACAATTGTATCAGAAATTATAGTATTTATCTATTAATAAACAAAAAAATGCCAGTATCTAACCTCGATATTTGGCAATTTAAATTACTACTATTATAAAATCTTCTCCCCCACGTACGGTTCTTACTTCATTAGTCTTTTAGGGCATTTTGCATGTAATTCAGAAAAATATGATTATTTGTCATCTTCATCTAACAAAAGTGCTATATCTACCTTGAAATTATCTCCTTCATCTTCAATCGTCATTGTTCCATTATATTGATCTACTACTTGCTTAATATTATTTAGTCCGTAAGCATGGTTTACAAAGTCTTTTTTAGTTGTAAATCTCCCTAGTATGTTTTTTTCTCTACATTCTGTTTCATCAGTTTTACTGTTGGCTATTTTAATAATTAAATACCTACCCCTAACATTCATAAATAGTTCTATTGCACGTTCTTCTTCTTGTACTTTTTCACATGCTTCTAGTGCATTGTCTAATAAATTCCCTAATATAATTGATAGGTCAATATAGTCAATAGAAATTTTTTCAGGAAGCTCTGTAAATATTTCTAAGTCAATCTTTTTGCTTATTGCCCTTTGTCTTTTTATATTTATTATTGCAGTTATTACAGGGTGATTCGTTTCTATTATTTCATTCATACATGCTCCTTCGTTACCTAATTTTGCAATAAATTTCTTCGCTTCATCAAATCTACCTATTTGAATAAGCCCATAAAGAGTTCCTATGTAGTTGCCAAAATCATGCCTTTGAGCTTTTATTGTCTCTAGTATATCTTGCATGCTTTTAATGTAGAATTCTTGATTTTTATGTTCTTTTTCTTTCATATTCCATATAATTTCGCGTTCATTTTGTAGTTTTATTCTTTTTAAAATAGTATATATAATCCAGCTAAACATTAACACCGCTAAAGACATTGCGAATACATATGAATAATCTCTGGCTGAATTAACTTCTATGTGTTTAAATAAAATAAGAGTCATAAAAATTATTATAACATTGAAAAAGGCAATAAAGGTAATAGGATATATATCACCTATCATTACATATTTTTTTAACTCTAGCCTACAAATTACAAAGAAAACCAATAAAAAAAAGAAGGATTTAGAGATAACAATTGCTATCATCCTATAAAAATTCATTTCTAGTATGATTGATGGCTGTACTCCAAAAACTAAAATAATTAAATTTACAGTCACAATTTCAAGGATTGCCATAAAAACAAATGCAATAATACATGCTAGCAAAGTTCTTGCAGGTCTAGTATTTAATAAAAAAGAAAAAACAATTGCGGATACAATTAGTATTGCTATAGAACCCAAAATGTTCGCTAACCCAAACGAAATAATAATTTATGTATTTAATAGTATAAGTCCCATTAATAAATAGCATTAATGTATAACCTCTATTAGTTATCTTGGCATTGAATACTGTTTTAACGAAATAGAAAATCAGTAGTGTGTCTATAAAATTTGTTGCTAAATTCATTCCTATATGATCACTCATGTATTTCTCCTTCTCCTAGAGCTCATTACTTTCAATTGCCCTAATTACATTGTTTTTGTACTTTCTACTAACACTAATCCTAGTTCTGTTCGCATTTATCAAAATTTGTTCATTATTACACCTTACTATTTTGTTTTTATTAACAACAAAGCCTTGATGGCATCTAATAAATATATTTTGGTCTAATTCTGTTAACAATGCTTTAAATGAGCCGTAAAAGTCGTAGTTTCCTTTTACAGTATATATCTTTATCTTTCTGAAATCCTTCTCAAAGTACAAGATATCCTTATAGTCTATTTTCATAATCATACTCTGGGTCTTTAGTATAAATTTTTGTGTGTTTTCTCTATGTACTTTAATTTCGTGAAAACGCTTCAAAACTCTTTTCATTAAATTCCTAAATTTCTCTGGCATAATTGGTTTGATAAGATAATGAAAAGCATTTATCTCAAAAGCTTCTAACGTATATTTCCTGTAACCAGTCATAAAAACAATAATTGCCTCATTATCCTTTTCTCTTATTTTTTTTGCAATTTCAATTCCATTTAAACCTCCCATTTGTATGTCTAGCAAAAAAATATCAAATCTTTCATCCTTTATTTTTTCTAGCAATTCTTCTCCACTATTTGCTACTATGCACTGAAACTGATGTTCTAATTCTGCGTCCATAGATAGGATGTAGCTTTTAATTAGTTATGCTTGTACAGGCTCGTCATCACAAAGAGCTATTTTTATTTGCATTTTGTGTTCCCCCTAGTATCTAAGAAAAAGTCCATCTAAAAACTCATAAAGCTGACATGGTCACATTTACCAATTAATCTGCTACTAAAATTATAACAGAATAAACTCAAAAAGTATAATTCTGGCAATATCAGTCAAAAAAACAGAACCTCCGATACTAATATCTAGGTTCTGTTTTTTTCTTATCTAATTTCTCAGAATTATTCTCGTTATTTACTTAGGTAGTCTAATTTTTCTGTTATCCTTTTCTCTTGCTCTTCTATAAATAGTGAATTTACTGCCAATTGCCTGAACAAATTCCGCATTTGTTTTTTCGGAAACTTCTCTACATGCTTCTGTTGCGCTTAACATACTGGAGTCTAGAATTGAGATTTTCACTATTTCTCTTGCTTCTAATACCGGCTCAAGTTGTTCAATAAAGCTATCAGTTATTCCTGCCTTGCCCAATTGTGTAACTGGTTTTTCATTATGTGCAATTTTTTTCAAAAAACTTCTTTGTTTTCCTGTTATCATTTTTTTCTCCTCTATACATACAAATTAACTATCAAAAAACTCAAATTCGCTTTCATCAATCCTAACAGTGTCGCCCTCTTGTATTCCACGATTTTTCAATTCTTCATTAACACCGTGCTTCTTAATTATTTTTTGGAAATACGCAAGGGAGATGGTGTCTTCAAGGTTTGTAGATTTTAGGAGCCTCTCAAAAAAGTCTCCTTTTATAATGTATACATCCTTGTCCTTTTCTATAGTAAACAGTTCTACCTCTTCTTTTTTTAATCTATATACTTTTTCTTCTATAACTTCTTCTATCTGATTCTCTTGCTCGTATTTTTCAATTTCTTTTAGCTCCTGTGCGACACACACCATAAGTTCTGTTATACCTTTACCTGTAGCTGCAGAGATTGGAAAAACTTTAATATTCTTTGATGTAACGTGGTTTTTAAGTTGAATCAATTTTTCATCTGAATCAATGATGTCTATCTTATTAGCAGCTATTATTTGCTTTCTTGTAGCTAGTTTTTCGTTGTACAACTTGAGTTCTTCATTTATTTTCTCATAATCTTCTATTGGTTCTCTACCCTCAATTGCAGCTATATCTAATACATGTATAAGCAGTTTTGTTCTCTCGACATGTCTTAGAAAATCGTGACCTAAGCCTACACCTTGATGTGCGCCTTCTATAAGACCAGGTATGTCTGCAATAACAAAAGAATCACCATGCTTTGTCTTTACTAAGCCTAAGTTTGGTGTTATCGTTGTAAAGTGGTAGTTTGCAATTTTAGGATTTGCACTTGTAACTACTGAAAGCAAAGTAGATTTACCAACATTAGGAAATCCTATTAGCCCAACGTCCGCTATTAGCTTTAATTCCAAAATTACTGTAATTTCTTCTCCTTTTCCGCCTGGTTTTGAAAACCTCGGTGCTTGTCTAGTAGCTGTAGCAAAGTTGGCATTTCCTTTGCCTCCATGGCCTCCTCTAAGCAGTACCTTCCTGTCGTCTTTTTCAGTTAAATCTGCAATAATCTCACCAGTTTGTTCATCTTTTATTAACGTCCCTGGTGGCACTCTCAGAACTAAAGCAGGGGCGTCTTTGCCAAACATGTTTCTGTTACTCCCGTCATCACCATTGATGGCATTATAGTGTTTTTTATATCTAAAATCCATTAGAGTTTTCATTCCTTGGTCTACAACAAAAACAATATCTCCGCCTTTACCACCGTCGCCCCCAGAAGGACCTCCGGCAGGCACATACTTCTCTTTTCTAAAAGCTACTGCTCCGTCGCCCCCTTTGCCTGCTTTTAATAAAATCTTTGCCTTATCAATAAACATTTCATCACCATACTTCATAAATTTTTATTCTGCTCAATCATTACTTTTTTACTTACATATTATTATGCCATATTTTCACTAAAAAAACCACCTCTTTAGTTAGGTAGTTTGATTTTGTGTGTAGGAACTATGCCACTACAACTAAAATAAAATGGTGCAAGAGATGGGACTTGAACCCACACGTCAATAATAACACATGGCCCTCAACCATGCCTGTCTGCCGATTCCAGCACTCTTGCAATAATTCTCAACATTTCTTCCATTTAACAGTATAGCATTAAATATAGTTTTTGGCAACTAAAAAATAAAAGAATCAATTCTAGACATCATTTTTTTACTAAAATAACATCATCCACTTTCATTTTATCACCCTCAATCACTTTTGAAAAATACCCTCAGTTGGCATAACACAATCTCCTATTTGTTGAAAAATTGCGCATTTAGTGTGGCACTCTTTGCCGATTTGTGTTACTTCATGAAGTGTATCTCCAATCTTAAGCTTTGATCCCACAGGTAACTCCCATAGCTTTAATCCTTCAGTCGTTAAGTTCTCAGCTTGCCAGCATGTGCGTCTCCTTCTAGTCCATAATCCACAATAAAATTGCCTTCTTCTACGCTTTTCTTAGGCACGCCTTTTTTGTCACTAATATTAATTGCTACTACCTTCATGAATTTACTCTCCTAACTATTTAAGTTTATATTAAATTAAATACATGAAATTCTTTTTTTTAATTTTTCTAAAACTGATTTCGCATTCCTTTTTTCTACTTCTATAAATGATGTTCTCTCAAGAATATCACCTAGTACATGAGCATCTGAGTTAACAATTTTTCTGTATTTTTTTAAATAGGGATGATTTTTCTCCAATTCATGATAATTGCAGTTACTAGATATTTCAACTGTACTTATTTCAAGTTTAAGTGAAATAAACCCTAAGTTAGATAGGATACTAAAACTATTTCTATCAATATGTGCAGGGATTAGTACTCCATTTAGCTCTTTTACTTCCATTATCGCATTTTCTAAACTAAGCTCTGTGGCATTCATTAACATAAGTTCATACTCATCAACGATTTCATCATCAATATTATAGATATGCTGCTGACCAAAAACATCTGCCCTGTTCTTAATGCTAATAATGTTCTTATCCAAAATTTTTTGAAAGCATTCAGCTTTTTCAAGCGAATCAAACAAACAAACAACGTGAACTTCTTCTTTTGTCGTTAGTTCAACTCCAGGCACAAAAATAATGTCTGTTTCCCTTGCCACTTCCCAAGTAGTACGTAGATTTTTTGTAGAGTTATGATCCGTAATTGCAATAATATCTAGCTTTTTTAAGCTCGCCATATTAACAATATTATTTGGCGTCATAGAAATATCAGCACATGGTGACAAACCACTATGAATATGTAAATCGACTGCCAGTTTCATTTATTTGAGAAGCTCCCCTATTCTAAGTGCCAGCTGATAAGAATTAAGACTACTTCTTAGTAGTGGAATCTCTTCAACATTAGCTCTAGTAATTGTATCATTGTCAATCATTGCATTTTCAGAAATGATTACACAGGATAAATCTTTAAGTACTGCAACCGCAACTATGTTCTCATGTGTTTGTATTGTTATCCATATGTTTCCATCATCAACCTTTGCCATAACCCAGCTAAGTAAATCTCCAATGTATACATCCGTTATTAAATTAATCATTCCTCTTTCGCCTGCTACAATTTCTAATTTTAGTTCTTCTACTAAATTTTTCACTGTAAACATATCTGACAGCTCCCTATCTAGAATTATTATTTCAGGTTAAAAGACATTTTTATAATAGTTGAATTCTCTAATGAAGATTTAATCTCAAAATTATCTGCACATCTTTTAATATTAGGCAATCCCATTCCAGCTCCAAATCCCAGTTCTCTTATTTGCGAAGTTGCCGTTGAATAACCTTCTTTCATTGCCATTTCAATATCTTCTATTCCTGGCCCTTTATCTTCGGCAATAATCGTTACTTTTTCTACATCAATATTCAAGTACATTATACCACCATGAGAGTGAATAATTACATTCATTTCAGTTTCATATGCAGCGACCGCCACTCGTTTAATAACATCGGTACTAATTCCTAATTTACGTAATGTTTTTTTTATATTACTAGCCGCTGCACCTGCCTTTGAAAAGTCATTTTTAGCTATCATGTATTTTATTTGAATTGTTCCCACTCTTTTCATAGATATGATTAATATATTATCTACACGACAGCTCCGCACCTTTAATACCGCTAGCAAACAAAATGCCACTACATGTAAATAAAATGTTTGCTGTTGTCATTAATACAATGTTAACTTCTTCGGCAAGTTTAATTGTAGCTTCGTCTGGTTTTTTACCACGAACAAAGACAATTGCTCCAATATCCATCATCTCTGCTGTTCTAATTGTATGTGGATTAACTAGTCCTGTCAATAGGAGT
>JAJOKQ010000041.1:0-9774 GCA_021129785.1 Clostridiales bacterium
GATAATTTTTTAGAAGAAATGAAGTCTGTGATCAAAATTAAAAATAGGATAAAATTCGAAAAAAATGTAAACATGTATCCAACAGAAGATATAGTTAAAATGTTTGTTTGGATGTATAATCTAGAAGAAACATTATCTAAATTCAACATTATTGCAGGTCGACAGGAGAACTAGAAAACAATCAAAAAAAGAGCAGGTGCTAAGAAATGAGACAGCAAGCATTTAGTAAAAGAGCATTAATTGAAGCATCTTTGATCGCAGGAATAGTTTCAATTTTTGCGATTATTGGTGCAGTCACTCCACTGCTATCGATACTTTTAATTCTCTTGCCAGTGCCTTTTATTTTTATAACGGTACGACATAAATTTCTATATTCATTTTTTTCAATTATTATAACAAGTCTAGTATTAGGGATTTTTCTGGGGATTGTTTATTCTTTTTTTCTTTTGATTATGATTCTTCCTATGACAATAGCTATGGGTAGGTACATAAAAAAAGAAAAAGAACCTTTCTTTGTGATTACAATTGGAACAATGGTAGCAACAATATCAACATTTTTTATTATTAAACTAGTTGGCGAAATAAATATAACACAAATAATGGCGGACGCTATGAGAGAGGTATTGGCTCATCAACAAGAAATGCTCTTAAGTATCAATTTAACAGCGACAGTAGAGGTAGATAATATGATAAATTATTTTATAATGCTATTGCCTGCGCTGTTGGTTGTTCAGGCAATTGTGTCTACATTTGCGAACTATTATCTATGCATTGCTTCTTTAAGGAGATTCGCAGTTAAAAATGTTACACTATCTGAATTTAGTAACTTTAAGTTACCTAAAAATATAGTATTAGGGGCTTTCATTATTTTTGTGCTGTCCTTTCTCACAAGGTATGTAGAGGGTCTGTACCATGACGCATTAATTATGAATATAGTTGTAATTTTTGCGTTTATTTTCTTTATGCAGGGATTAGCATTTATAAATTATTATATGAAAAAAATGAAAGTTCATAAAGCATTAAGAGTTATTTTAACAATAATTGTTGTTTTAGTAGGACCCATTATGACGGTAACATCATTTATAGGAGTTATAGACTCTATTTTCGATATTCGAAAGTAAATCTTTCTTTTGAATGAAGAGCAGGAGGGAAATTGTGAAAAAGAAAGGGATTACTAAGTTTTTTATTCCAGACACAAGAATATACTTAATCATCATAGGGGTATTAGTTGTGTTGATTTCTATGCACGAGCCAGTTATTGGAATGTTTGGCATAGTTTTAATAGCATATTTAATTTGGTATAATAGGAGAACAAGTAATATTAAGAGAGAAGAATGGACTAAATATATTGAAGAATTATCGTCAGAGATTGATTCTGCGACAAAGCAGGCTATATTGAATATGCCAATACCCTTGACAATTATTGAGTTTGATGGGATGATAACGTGGTATAATCAACAGTTTATAGAAATGGCGGGCAAAAATGATTTGTTAGAGAAAGACATACAAGATGTTATACCAAATTTCAATTTAAAAGATATGTTGCAGAATAAAAATGATAAAATAGACGAAATAAAGATAAGAGACGGATACTTTAAACCGGTGTACAATATAATTAAAATTACAGAGGTACAAAAGACTAAATATATAATTATGTTATATTGGCTAGATAGAACAAGCTATAGAGATATCAGCAAGAAATATTTAGAAGAGAAGATGATTATAGCATTGATACAAGTCGATAACTATGATGAGGTAATGCAAAATACTGAAGAAGCAGATAAGCCATTGCTAATTGCAGAAATAGAACATAAAATAAGTCTGTGGGTTAGTGGTATTGAAGGTATAATGAGGAAATACACAAAAGACAAGTTTATTGTTATTTTCGTAAATAAACATATGAAAAAATTAGAGGAGAAAAGATTTGATATTTTAGATGAAATAAGAGAGATTTATGCGGGCAATAAAATTCCTGTTACGCTAAGTATTGGTATAGGTATGGCGGGGGAAAACCCTATGGAATTAGGAATATGCGCAAAGGCCTCAAAAGATTTAGCCCTTGGAAGAGGTGGCGACCAAACTGTTGTAAAAAGAAAAGAAAAAACAAATTTCTATGGTGGGAAAATGAAAGCCGTAGAAAAAAGTACAAAAGTAAAATCTAGAGTTATTTCACATGCTTTAAAACAACTAATGGAGCAAGCTGATAATGTGTTAATTATGGGGCATAAGCATTCTGACCTTGATGCGCTTGGTTCTGCACTAGGAATTTATAGAGCAGCTAAGAACTTAAAAAAAGAAGCGTATATTGTATTAAACAGTTCAAATCCGTCTATAGAAATACTATATAATAGAATTATGAAAATTGATGAGTACAGAAATAATATTATATCTTCTGAAAAAGCAAAATTGGTGCTAAAGAGTAAAACTCTGCTAGTAGTTGTAGACACGCATAGACCTAGTTTTACAGAATGTCCAGAGCTGCTAAAACACGCTAAGGATATAGTATTAATAGATCATCATAGAAAAGGGACAGAATTCATTGAAAACACCGTATTAGGGTACCACGAAACTTATGTGTCATCAACTAGTGAGCTAGTTACAGAAATTCTTTATTATATGTATGACAAAATGAATATTAAACAAATAGAGGCAGAAGCTTTATTATCAGGGATTGCGTTAGACACAAAAAACTTCACTTTTAAAACGGGAGTAAGGACTTTTGAAGCTGCTGCTTTATTAAGAAGAGCTGGGGCGGATACAGTTTTAGTAAAACAACTTTTCCAAAACGATTTTGATATGATAATGGCAAGAGGAAAAATTGTTAAGGGAGCTGAAATTTATAGAGAAATTATTGCTATAGCAAGTTGTGAAGGAGAAAAAAACATACAACTAATAGCTGCTCAAGCTGCAAATGAATTATTGAACATAAAAGGTGTCGCTGCATCTTTTGTCTTAGGGCGAAAGGATGAAGGTACTATATTTATTAGTGGAAGGTCTATGGGTAGCATTAATGTTCAAGTAATTCTAGAACAATTAGGAGGAGGGGGTCACTTAACTGTAGCAGGGGCTCAAATAGAAAGATCGAGTATGAATGAAGCAAAAAAAGAAATAAAAGAAATTATCGATAATTATCTTGAGGAAGGTGATAGTAGTGAAAGTAATTTTAACTGAAGATGTCAACGGATTAGGAAAAAAAGGAGAGGTAGTAAAAGCTAGTGATGGCTATGCCCGTAACTTTTTATTCCCTAAGAAGAAGGCAATAGAAGCAACAAAAGGAAATTTAAAAGCTCTGGAGATAAGAAATGAAACTGAAGAAAAGAAAAAAGATAGAGAGTTGGAAGCTGCAAAAGAACTGGCTGTTAGAATAGAAAATGTTATTGTTAATATCAAAGCAAAGGCAGGAGAAGGCGGAAAGTTATTTGGATCGATAACATCAAAAGAAGTAGTTTTAAAACTGAAGGAGCAGCATAATATTAAAATTGATAAAAGAAAGCTGAATATGTCTGAGAATATTAAAGAGATTGGTGATAAAATAGTCGATGTGAAAATTTATCCTGGTGTAATAGGAAAAATTAGAGTATGTGTGAGTGAAGAATCAGAGTAGTAGAAAGTGAAGAACTAGAGATTTAATTTGTAGGCTGTTTGTACATATGCGCTAGTCAAGGGCATTATGTGTATAGAGACAGCATAGAGGAGTATGAGTTGGGAGGATATTGACAGTGGATAAAGTTAATACATTTGGTAAAATACCACCACATAATACTGAAGCAGAGCAATCTGTTTTGGGTTCCATGCTACTTGACCAGGAAGCAGTGATTGTGGCACAAGAAATACTTAAAGTACAAGATTTTTATAAAAATGCACATAAAGAAATTTATGAGTCAGTTTGTAATATTGCCCTCCGAAGAGAACCAGTAGATTTAGTTACATTATCTGAAGATTTAAGAAATAGAGGTATATTAGAAGAAGTCGGAGGAATTCTGTATCTTACAAGCTTAAGCTCAAGTGTTCCTGTTGCAGCCAATGTAAAGCATTATGCAGAGATTGTAGAGAAAAAAGCAACACTTAGAAACCTGATTAAAGCGTCTGAAGAAATTATTGGGTTAGCATATAGTACAGAGATTGACATAGATGAAGTTATTGAGCAAGCAGAAAAAAGCATTTTCGATTTATCTCAAAATAGATATAGAGAAGCGCTTACTCCTATTGATAAATTGCTATCTAGTACATTTGACCAAATAGAAAAACTTTATGAAAACAAAGGTGGAATCAGAGGACTATCAACAGGCTTTACGGATGTAGATAGAAAATTGAATGGATTAAATAAAACAGATTTGATATTAGTAGCGGCGCGACCAGCAATGGGCAAATCTGCGTTTGCGATGAATTTAGCACAAAATATTGCAGTGAGAGCAGGCGGATCTGTTGCAATATTTAGCTTAGAGATGTCAAAAGAACAATTGATGTTGCGAATGATAGCTGCTGAATCGATGGTTGATTTAACAAAAATACAAAATGGAAACTTGAATGAAAAAGAGTGGATAAGTATAGCTAATGCTATTGCTCCTCTATCTCAGTCAAATGTTTATTTCGATGATACACCGGGTATTTCTGTTATGGAAATGAAATCTAAGTGTAGACGTTTGAAGCTTGAAAAGGGATTAGATGTTGTATTAGTAGACTACCTACAATTAATGCAAGGCGACAAAAGGACTGAAAATAGACAGCAAGAAATTTCAGCAATATCGAGAAATCTTAAAATGTTGGCAAAAGAACTTGATTGTCCAGTGATTGCTTTGTCACAGCTTTCTAGAGCGCCAGAATTAAGATCAGATCGTAGACCTATTTTATCGGATTTAAGAGAGTCAGGTGCAATTGAGCAAGACGCCGATATTGTAATGTTTTTGTATAGAGATGAATATTATCATGCAGATAGTGAGCAAAAAAATATTGCAGAAATTATTGTTGCTAAGCATAGACATGGAGAAACAGGGACAATAAGCTTGATTTGGTTAGGTAATTACCAAAAATTCCTAGACTACGAAAAGTTTAGGGAGGCATAGAAGATATACACATCATTCACAGAACATCTGTGCATAAACCTGTGGATAATGTGTATAACATTCTTTTAATAATGAAAACACTGAAAGTTCTACCTGTTTATCTGTGGACAAATATAAATTATTTTTGTGAATAAGAAAAAGTACGTGCAGAAGTTCATTATAAAAATGTCTTCGAGTCTTGACCTAGGGAACAAAACCCAAGAAATTATAGGGGATGATTGGCTTGAAATTCGTAAGGTTAGCCTAGACAAAATAAGAAAGTGATTCACAAAAAAATAAAAATTTTGCTTCTCTACTTTTAAGTCGTTATAAAAACATTGTAAAATTGAGTTTTATATGATAATATTGATAAAATATTAGGTTATACTAAGAATGTAGGATATCTATTAATGAGGAGGAGAAAAATGAGCAAAATAACAAAAGAAATGACAATTATGGATGTCTTAATAAAAGACAGAGAATCAGCTGCTATTTTTATGAAGTATGGATTGCACTGTTTAGGATGCCCAGGTGCTACAATGGAGAGCATAGAAGATGCAGGTAAAGTTCATGGAATAGATATTGGTAATTTGGTAGACGACTTAAATAAACATTTTGAAGGCACTAAATAGAAAAAAAGGCTCAAAAATGCAAAAACAATATAAAAAGTTGGAAGATAGAAATATTTCTATCTTCCAACTTTTTTATTATATCAATACGAACAAAAAAGAAAGGATAGATAAAAAGATTCGCCTTCGAATTGATTGTTATTACATTATATGATAATATAATGTCGTACTTAAAAAGAAGAGTTATAGAAGCGACACGCAAAGGTTAAAATAATAATGTGAGGTGAAGACAATGCCATCAGTTGTAATAATTGGAGCTCAGTGGGGAGATGAAGGGAAAGGAAAAATTATTGATTTCCTAGCAAAAAAAGCAGATGTAATAGTGAGAGCGCAGGGTGGAAATAATGCGGGACATACAGTAATAGTGGGAGAGAACAAACATACTTTTCATTTGCTGCCTTCGGGAGTTTTGTATGAAGACAAAATGAATATTATAGGTAATGGGGTAGTCATTGATCCGAAGGCTTTTTTAGATGAGATCAAAACTTTGGAGAGTAGAGGGATTTGTACTTCGAATATAAGGATTGACGAGAGAGCACATGTAATATTTCCATACCATAAAAGAATTGATGTGCTAGCGGAAGAAGAAAGAGGAGAAACAAAAATTGGTACTACTAAAAAAGGAATTGGTCCATGTTATATGGATAAGGTTGAAAGAACAGGGATAAGATTAGGAGAGATGATAGATAAAGATCTGTTTAAGGAAAGATTGTTTCCGCAGGTTGACAGGAAAAACAAAATACTTAAAAAAATTTATAACGTTGAAGGTTTTTGCAAAGAAAGTATGCTTAGGGATTACGAACAGTATGCTGCTCAAATAAAAAAATATGTGACAGACACGACGATTATCATGCATGAAGCATTAGTGTCAAATAAAAGGGTTTTGCTTGAGGGAGCTCAGGGGGCGTTGTTAGATGTTGATTTAGGGACGTATCCGTACGTTACTTCATCTCATCCAACTTCTGGAGGGTTTTGTGTTGGCGCAGGAGTAAACCCTTTGCAAATTGATGATGTATTAGGAGTGGTAAAGGCATATACAACTAGAGTTGGTTTTGGACCTTTTCCAACAGAGTTAATGAAGGAAACGGGAGATAGAATCCGAAAAGAAGGTAATGAATTCGGGGCTACTACTGGAAGAGCTAGAAGATGTGGATGGTTTGATGGTGTTGCAGTGAAATACACAGCACGAGTAAATGGAATGACAGGAATTTCATTAATGCTCCTAGATGTGCTCAGTATATTTGATAAAATAAACATTTGTATTGGATATGAGTATGAGGGGAAAACAATTCATAATTTTCCTGCAAGCATTAAAGATTTAGCAAAATGTAGACCTATTTATAAAGAAGTTGATGGGTGGAAAGAAGATATTACCAGTGTTAAGACATTTGAAGAATTGCCAGATAATGCAAAAAAATACATCGAAGCTATCGAAAAATATCTAAAAATACCAATAAAAATAGTTTCAGTAGGACCAAAACGAAGCCAAACAATAATTCGAGAAGAAATTTTTGAATAGGAGCAAACAAAAAAAAGCCCGCTTAAATAAGTGGGCTTACCATCTTAAGTCATTCCCGTAGAATTTCAAACGTACATATTTGTTAGAAACAAGCCTTGAGAAGATTCTATCGTCATATCTATCCATAATATCTTTTGGAGTTAGGTTAGTAGAGATAACAGTTTTTTTATTAATCAAAATACGCGTATTTATAATGTTGAAAAGCTCGCTGTTTGTAAAAGAGTTAGAGAGTTCTGTTCCTAAATCGTCAATGATAAGAAGGTCTGACTCAAACAACAAATCATATGTTTTTTTATCTTTGGTAGATTGAAAACGAATTGCTTCTAAAACTTCAAACATTTTTATTGCGGTTAGATAGAGGACTATTTTTCCCTTATCTAAAAGAGCTTTTGCAATACAATTGATTAGAAAAGTTTTTCCAACGCCAGTGGGTCCAAAAAACAAAAGGTTTTTCTGGGACGATTTATCAAAATCCATAACAAAAGATTCGGCGAAACTAAGGTTTTCAAGAATGTTTTGTCGCGGTGATTGTTCTTGTTTATCGTATGGCTTATCTGAAAAAAGAGAGAGATCAAATGTATAAAAATTTTCTTTTTCTAATATGGGCGAGAGGTTAGATAAAGAATATGCTTTGTTTATTAACTGCTGCTTAAGGCAACTACATTTTTTACCATTACTAAGAAACGCAGTATCTCTACATTGGGTACAAACATATGTTGCTTCAGAGAAATTCAGTGGAATAGCATTTTGCTTCAGGATAGAAATTTTTTCTTTATTAAGCTGCTCTAATTTTTGTTTATATGTTTCTATAACAAAATGAACGTTATTTGTAGTTTTTAGTAAAGACTTAGCCATTAGTAGACCAAGTTTTTTTATTTCTTGATCAATAGTCTCTACTCTTGGAAGTTTCTTGTATACATTTCTAATATTTTTTTCCTTTTCTTTTTCAGAATTATTTCTTAATTGTTCGTATTCGTTGAGTATTTCCTTCATATAGTGAGTAGACATAAAACCTCCTTTTGTCTCTTTTTTAAGAATTTCACTTCTATGAAGCGATAATTTTTCTACTTCTTGTGTAATAGTGGAATGTTAGTAATCCCCTATATAGATAAAAAACAGTTTATGTTTTAGGTTGTTTGTCTAAGAAAATATCTTCTAACTCTTCGGCGGAGTATTTATTGCCTCGGCTCTTTGAGAGGTGGAACTTTGTTTTTGATTTTGGAAAGAGCTTAGTAGTAGAAGGTGAAGCTTTTTTTATGATCTTGTTTTCGAAGGCTTCGATATCCTCGATTTTTTTCACTCCCTTCTCATACCAATTAGACAATATGCCGTTGATGTAGCTGATACTTACATTAGATATTTTACTAGAGCTTTCGCATGCTTTTAAGATAATTTCCTCATTAAACTGATATTTTTCTATCCAAGTATCAATAATCTCCATTTCTTTTTCTGAAGGGGAACGAAATCTAAATCCTAATGCCTTGAATATTCTATTATATAACTTGAAGGTGTCGCTAATGCTAAGTAGATATTGGTTTAGATGCTCTTCATTTGAAATGCCGATATCATACCAATCTATTATTTTTCTTTCTACATAGTTGACGTTCTTTATGTTCTTTTTTTGCTTGCAGAATTCAAAAGCTCTTAATATAAGTGGAGCATCAACATTATAATTTTTTTGCCAACTGAGTATTTGTCCCTTTTCTTTTGGAGTCAGCTGACGCTCGAGAATTATGTTTAAATCAGTAAACATTTTTTTAGTTTGAGGAATTTGATTTGAAGCAAACAACTCGCTAGTTGTAGTAGTCTTGGTTGTGGTGTGTTTTTCTTTGTTAGTCAGTATAGTTTGAGTAATGTTATTGAAAAAAAGTTGTTTTATATTAACAAACTCAATAGAATAATCATCATCTGAAATGTCGCTGAGTTTATGCTTTTTTATTATTTGTTTATCTTCCCAAAAATCCCAAGCTGCTAATACGTCTGAGAGAGGAATGTTTAGGTGTTTAGAAATAGTAGCATTATTAACAACGGCATTAGTTGCAGGGTTGCACGCGTATTTGTAGGAATACAGATACACTTTGACGAAGTCACCATTGGCCATAGGCATATATACATCAATAAAAATATTTTCAATAGGAGTATCGTTTAAATCAAAAGAGGTTTCGCTTTTAAAAAAACTCATGAAATTCACTCCCTTTTTAAAAAGTATTTTGAATTGCTTTCCTTCCCTTTAATTTTAACAAAGGTATATATATAAAGCAAGTATCAATACTATTACTAATGAGATGAACCAACGAAAAGATTTTTACAAACACAGTGAATTGAAACTTTGTCAGGTGTTAATCCTACACCACGAGAGTGCAGTATGAATACCAAAGTCGTCTATAAGAAAATGAATTTGCGGACGAGTGCACAACAGCCTAGGGACAATCATATACCTAATAAAAGGGTTAATCAAAAACAGTGAACTGAAGTTCGGACTTGAATAGTCTAGTACAAGTAGTATATAATTATATAAATATTGCGAAAAATGGACACACTTTTATGACAGTGAGTGCGATGTTAGTGCTTGTGAATATGTGTC
>JAJOKQ010000041.1:9784-10940 GCA_021129785.1 Clostridiales bacterium
GTAGAAATAGAGATTTTTTCAAAGGCATATGAAGTTATCATAGAAGGAGTACCCTTTGCTGTAGTAAGAAATAAAGAAGAATTCTGGGATGCACTTAGTGAGGTCAAAGAGCAAATCCAAGAAATTAATGATAAAGAAGTTATGATGCTAGAGGAGATTAGTTTTGTTGAAATTAAAGAGTATAGTGGACAAATAACGAGCCATGAAAAGATGATTAGAAATATTAAGTTGCTATCAGATATTAAAGTGAAAGCTACGGCTATTTTGATTGAGGGAGAAGTAATAGTATTGGTTGACAATGCGAATATTGCCAGGGAAATACTAGAAGAGTTAAAGGCTGAGTTTACAACTGGGGAAGACGTAGAGTACACTTCAATTGAATTTTATGAAGATGTACAAATCGTAGAAGTTTTCTCAAATAGCACAGACATTCGAAGTAAAGACGAAGCACTTTACTATTTAAGAAAAGGTACAGATGAAGTAAGAATTCACAAAGTAACATCAGGAGAAAATTTATGGGTAATAGCAAAGAAGTATGGTCTAACAGTAAAAGACATTGAAGAAGCAAATCCAGAAATAAATCCAGACCGACTAAAAATTGGACAAGAATTAAATCTTATTGTACCTAAACCATATATTTCGATTCTTACAAAAGAATATGCTACTATAATAAAAAGCATTCCTTTCGCTACAAAATATACAAAGACAAATGCAATATATGCTGGAGATAGAATGATTACTGTTCGTGGGGTGCAAGGTAAAAAGGAAGTTAAGGTATTTATTTCTAGAAGAAACGGTGAAAAAATAGAAGAAGAGATTTTAGAAGAAAGAATTATTTTAAATCCAAAAACAAGGGTTATTGCAGAAGGAACTAAGCCGCGGCCAGCTACTATAGCTACAGGAATTTTTGCAAATCCTACTAGGGGCAGGTTGACTTCTCCTTTTGGAATGAGATGGGGGAGGAGACATGAAGGAATAGACATAGCAGCACCAATTGGGACGCCTATAATTGCAGCTGATGGCGGAGTGGTTACGTTTGCAGGTCGAAGAGGAGCATACGGGAAGCTTGTTATAATAAATCATGAAAATGGATTTCAGACATATTATGCACACTGCAATGGCTTTAATGTTAAAGTAGGAGAACGCGTTCATAAAG
>JAJOKQ010000071.1:0-8386 GCA_021129785.1 Clostridiales bacterium
AGAAGGCTGCAGATTGATTTTTGTCTTGCATTTAAGTAGAAGCAATCTAATAGATCACAAGAGATTTCCAGAGGCTCGCATAATAGAGATTGTGCCTCAAGAGAGTTTAGGGGGAATATTTTCAGGAACCCTAGATTTTACACCTAGAGCAATTAGAAGGAGAATAGAAAAAGGATATAAGGACACTATGCGCTACGTCCCGACACTATCAAAAATTTTACAGAAACACAATATATATCTTAGAAAATGGCACTAATGCTTGATAAACAAAATTTGATTGACTTTGATGCAATTGATGAGCTAAACAATATGCTGAACTTTTATCTGTTTGCAGGAGGTACATTGAGAAAAAAATATTCTAACTTGTAAACTTAATGAATCTATGATGTAATAATATATACTTGTGAAAAATGAAAGATATGATTATTTTGAAGTAGTGATAACAAATAATAAATGACTTTGGATGTGACCAAATGAAAAAAATTGAAGTCCTATTAACGAATGAAAAATATAATATTTACATTGAAAAAGGACTCTTTGAATCTTCAGGTAAAAAAATGAAAGAAATTTTCGTTGGGGAAAAGATTACTATTATTACTGATGACAATGTAAATCCATTATACGGAGAGAAATTAAAAAAAATACTTGAAAAATCAGGCTTTGAGGTTAATACCATAGTACTTGCAGTAGGGGAAAAAAACAAAAACTTTGTAACGCTAAATAGAATTTATAAGGAACTAATAAAATTTCAAACGACTAGAAGTGATATGATAGTTGCACTAGGTGGCGGAGTAGTAGGTGATGTGGCGGGATTCGCTGCATCAACTTATATGCGTGGGATTTCCTATGTTCAAATTCCTACTAGTTTAATTGCACAAGTTGATAGCAGTGTGGGTGGAAAAGTTGCAATAAATCTTGAAGAAGGCAAAAACTTGGTAGGTAGTTTTTATCAACCTAAAATGGTTCTTATTGATCCAGATTTGTTAAAAACTTTAGAACAACGCTATTTTAACGATGGAATGGCTGAAGTGATTAAATATGCTTGCATAAGTGATAAGCAATTTTTTGAACTGTTAGTGAGTATCGAAAATAAAGAAGTACTAGATGAGAATATTACAGAGATAATATGCAGGTGCTGTGAGATGAAAAAGAAAATTGTTCAAAAAGATGAAAGAGACAAATCCGAGAGAATGTTACTTAACTTTGGACATACAATTGGACATGCTATAGAGAAAATATTTAAGCACGAAACATACACTCACGGTGAAGCTATATCTATTGGAATGTATCTTGTTACTACTCAGAGTGAAAACCTTGGATTAAGTCAGGTAGGTACTGCTGTGCGAATAAAAGAACTACTTACAAAATTTAACCTACCATATGAAATAGACAAGAAATACTACGAAGAAATTAGAAATGAAATTACTAATGATAAGAAAAGAGAAGGCAGAAGTCTGAATCTTATTTTATTGAAAACGATTGGTGAAGGATATATTATGAGGATTCCTATTGATGAGGTTAACAAGTTTATTGAGACATTTAGGAAACCTATTACAATTGAAAGAGATGTATATGATAATAGTATTAATGACTACTGAAATAAACTAAATTTTAAGTTTGTTGACCCCACGTAGTGTAAAAAACCCCGAGGGTCGACAAACCAGTACTGAGGGGAGGCTCATTTTTTCCGTTGATTAAAGGGACAGGAACCTTGGTATACGACCAATAAAACAAAATGACCCCATAAAATGAAAAACAATAATCACTGAATAAAAAATGAGATGAAAGACAAGCGGTTGCTTAGTTTTTCATCTCAAATTTTTTGGATTGCTAATTGCTACGTGCTACTTAACTTTATATATCCAACCTTTAGGAGCTTCAACTTCACCTAATTGAATGCCGACCAAAGTGTCATAAAGTTTTTTGGTGATTGGTGCTACTTCTGTTTCACTATGGAATACATGCAAGTTATCTTTATATTGGATAGCGCCAATTGGAGTAATTACAGCAGCAGTACCGCATGCTCCTGCTTCTTTAAATTCTGAAAGATTATCTACTAAAACATCTCTTTCTTCAACTTTAAGACCTAAATATTCTTTTGCAACATACAATAGAGAGTATTTAGTAATGCTTGGAAGAATAGAATCAGATGTAGGTGTTATAAAAACATCATCATGTGTAATTCCAAAGAAATTAGCTGCCCCTACTTCTTCAATTTTTGTATGCGTTTCAGGATCAAGGTAGATGCAATCTGCAAAACCTTCTTTTTTAGCAAGTTTATTTGCTAACAGGCTAGCAGCATAATTCCCGCCTACTTTAGCAGAACCAGTTCCACTTGGTGCTGCTCTATCGAAATCAGTTACTACAAAGTTAACTGGAGTCATTCCGCCTTTAAAATAAGGACCTACAGGAACGCAAAAAACGCTAAACAAGAATTCAGGTGCAGTTTTAACTCCTAAATTGTCGCCTACTCCAATGAGAAAAGGTCTTAAATAAAGAGATGCTCCACTTCCGTATGGAGGTACAAAATGTTCGTTAGCTTTAACTACTTGCATACAAGCATCAATAAATTTTTCTACAGGAACTTCAGGCATTAAAATTCTATCTGCACTAGAGTTCATTCTTTTAGCATTTTCGTCTGGTCTAAAGAGTTGAATATCACCATTTTTTGCTCGGTATGCTTTAAGCCCTTCAAAACACTGCTGACCGTAGTGTATTGCGGTCGAAGCTTCACTAATGTACAGGCGATTATCCTCTGTTAACTTCCCATCATCCCACTTTCCGTCTTTCCAGATAGATACGTAACGAAGATCAGTTTTAATGTAAGAAAACCCGAGATTACTCCAATCAATATCAACTGTTTTGCTCATTTAAACACCTCTGTTCAATTATTTTGTAATACTACTAAAAAAATTGTACTATCTAAGTATATGATACTACAAAATCTACTTTTTGAATAGATTTTTTTTGACGGATTGAAATTTTTGTGCTAACATTAAAGTAGAAAATTTCATAAACTCTTTATCACTGAATGCAAGGAAAAGTCTGAGCAGAAGGTAAGTTTAAAGTAACAAATTAGTTTCTTTTGTGGAAAGCTAATGAGTTATTTATTGTAGATGATATAAAACATATAATTTACATAGACTCTCCTTGTGGGGAGTTTTTTCGTTGGGAAAACGTCAAAGAGGAGGATTTGGTTATGGA
Source organism: Clostridiales bacterium (assembly GCA_021129785.1). Lineage (GTDB taxonomy): Bacteria > Bacillota > Clostridia > Peptostreptococcales > NVVX01. The sequence continues at coordinate 3,205 of JAJOKQ010000071.1, forward strand.
AAAAAGAATAGGTGTAGTTGCAATTGTAGTAGAGAGCAAAGAAAACATAGAGGTTGCCAACAGAATTTTAAGCGAGTTTGCAAATATTATTGTTGGTCGTATGGGAATACCATATAGAGAAAAAAAAATTAGTATTATTTCTCTTATTGTAGACGGGAGTAATGATGATATCGGCGCTTTGACTGGAAAGCTAGGGAAGTTAAATGGAGTGAATGTTAAGAGTGCATTGACTAAGAAGTAACACTGATTCGAATGCAGATAAACAAATTTAAGAATGAAAGGGCGGGTATAATGGATATACATAAAATTATTGACGAAGGCAGAATAAACACACTTTTGAAAAAAGAGTCAATATTAAGTAAATCTAAGATACTAAATATAATCAATAAAGCTAAGGATTGTCACGGACTAAATGTTGAAGAAGCATCCGTATTATTGAATATACAAGATGATGAGACTTTGCATGAGCTTTATAAAACTTCAAAATATATTAAAAATAAAATATATGGCAATAGAATAGTGATATTTGCACCTCTTTATACAAGCAATGAATGTACTAATAACTGTTTGTATTGTGGATTTAGAGTAGAAAACAGAAATCTTCATAGAAAAACATTAAATAGAGAAGAAATAATACAAGAGGCAAAAGCTATAGAAGAGCAAGGACATAAAAGAATTTTACTGGTCTGTGGAGAAGATTCAAAGGTAACAAATATTAATCATATTGTAGATGCTGTTGATGCAATATATAAGAATGCTGACATTAGAAGAATCAATGTAAATTCTGCAGCAATGAGTGTTAAAGAGTTTAAAAAACTCAAAAACATAGGAATTGGAACATATCAAATTTTTCAAGAAACTTATCATAGAGAAACATATAAAATAATGCATCCTACAGGATCTAAGAGCGATTACGACTGTAGACTTACTGCTATAGATAGAGCATATGAAGCTGGAATAGACGACTACGGCATCGGAGTTTTGTTTGGCTTATATGATTATAAATTTGATGTACTAGCTACACTAATGCATGCAGAATATTTAGATGAAAAATATGGTGTGGGACCGCACACGATATCTATACCTAGGCTAAGACCAGCTTTTAACTCCGGGTTAGATAAAGTTCCATATGAATTATCTGATGAAGACTTAAAAAAAATAGTGGCTGTTTATCGTTTGACAGTTCCTTACACGGGAATTATCTTATCTACTAGAGAATCAGCCAAGTTACGTGATGAACTACTTAGTTTGGGTGTATCGCAAATTTCGGTAGGATCAAAAACGAGTCCTGGTGGATATGAGGAAGACGATAAAGAGGCAAAACAGTTTGAAACAAGTGACGAAAGAGATATGAATGAAATGATTGAGGTCGTCTGTAATCAAGGGCATATGCCTAGTTTTTGCACAGCCTGCTACAGGAATAATAGGACTGGTGAGGCGTTTATGGATCTTGCAAAAGGCACAGATATTCACGAATTTTGTCAACCAAATGCAATTTTAACGCTAAAAGAATATCTGATTGAGAATGCAAGCGATCAATTGAAGAAACAAGGTGAAAAATTAATTAAGAAAGAAATTGAAAAAATTGAAGATGAAAAAATGAAGTTGGTTGTCGAGGAAAGATTAGAGAGAATTGAAACTGGTGAGAGAGATTTATACATTTAATGAAACAGGAGGACTGTATGACTAAAATCAAATCAAAATTTATTATTATTTGCCATTCTACAAGCCAAATGCTGAGTGCAGATAGAGAACTGAAGACGAATAGAATGGAAACTGAGTTAGTTCCAACACCAGCTGAGTTTGGAGACATATGTTCGACTTCTATTGCAATTGAAGCTGAGAGTATCTCTTACTTAGAAGAGCTTTTAAGCATAAAAAATATTGAATACAAGAAGATTAGGCAGTATAAATCACAAAAGATTGACGGATTATTACAAAGAATAAAAGACAACACAATTTCATATGAGTTTAAAAAAATTATGGAGAAAATTGAAAAGGGAGAGGAACTTGGAAAAACAGACATTGTTTTTTTACTACAAGTAGAGGGCAAAAGTGAAAAAGAAGCTCTTTTAGACGTTGCAGACCAAGTAAGACACAAGACTCTTGGGCCCTCGGTCGAAATAAGAGCAGCAATAGAGTTTTCTAACTACTGTAAAAAAAGCTGTAAATACTGCGGAATACGAAAAGAGTGTAGTTCAACCGTAAGATATAGAATGAGTGAAGATGAAATTTTAGAGACAACTCATAACTTGCATGCTCTAGGTATTAATACAGTTATACTACAGTCTGGAGAAGATGACTTTTATACTTTAGAAAAACTTATTAGTATTGTCGAGCGTATAAAAAAAGAGACTAGAATGAGAGTCACGTTAAGCCTTGGAGAGAAGAGTTCCGAGGATTATAAAAAACTTAAAGAAGCTGGAGCAAACAATTACTTATTAAAAATTGAAACAACAAACGAGGAAATATTTAATTTCATACATCCTAATGATAGTTTAGAAGAAAGAATTCAATGTTCTAAATGGCTTAGAGAATTAGGATATGTCAATGCTAATGGAAGTATAATCGGACTACCTGGTCAAACAGATGAAGATATTGCTGAAGATATTTTGTTCTTTAAAAAAATGGGAATCCATATGATAGGGATCGGTCCATTTGTTCCAGCTAAAGATACGCCATTTGAGAAATACAAGACAGGGAGTGTAGAAAAAACGCTATCTGCCATAGCAGTAACTAGAATTGTCTGTAAGAATGTTTATATTCCAGCAACTACTGCCTTAGCTTCAATTGATAAAGATGGACAATCTAAGGCACTAAAAGCAGGAGCCAATACAATCATGCTTATTTCTACCCCAAAAAAATATAGAAAAAACTATAAAATATATTCAGATAAAAACATGGTAGACTTAGAATCAGCATTTAAGGCAGTAAAAGATGCGGGCAGAAAATTACCTAGTTACTTAAAAGTAGGAGGCAAGAAAAATGAACAATACACCAAGGTCAAATAGAGTGCATATAGCAATATTCGGGCGAAGAAACGTGGGTAAGTCAAGTCTAATTAATGCATTAACTAATCAAGATATTGCTCTAGTATCACATGTTGCTGGAACTACGACTGACCCTGTATATAAAGCAATGGAAATACTTCCAATTGGGCCAGTTTTAATTATTGACACTGCTGGGATAGATGATGAGGGGTATGTAGGAGAATTAAGAGTTAAAAAAACGAGAGAAGTTTTGAATAAAGCCGATATAGCTTTAATAGTGACAGATTTAGAAATTGGTTTTGGTGAACATGAAAAAGAGATTACAAGACTTATTAAAGAAAAAAATATACCTGCAATAATAGTTTTAAATAAAGCAGACTTATATGATAATCTTGACAGCTCTGAGCTTAAATTTAAAAATAATATGCATTTGGACACAGATATTCCAGTCGTAAGTATAAGCTCAAAAAAAAGAGAAGGTATAGAACGCTTAAAGGAAGTAATTATAGAAACCACGCCAAAAGATGTAGAGGTATCTTTGCTTGGGAATATTGTAAAGAAAGGCGATAATATTATTTTAGTTACACCTATAGATTCGTCTGCACCTAAAGGGAGAATGATATTACCACAAGTGCAAACAATTAGAGCTATTCTTGATGAAGATGCTTTTATGATGGTATGTAAAGAAACGGAGTTAAAACAAGTGCTAGATAGTTTGAAAAAACCACCTAAGTTGGTGATTACAGATTCACAAGCGTTTAAAGAAGTAAAAAAGATAGTGCCTCGAAATGTACCTTTAACGTCATTTTCAATTCTATATGCAAGGTATAAAGGCGATTTAGAGACTTTAATAGCAGGATCAAATGCAGTGAAAAAATTAAAAGGAGGAGACAAAGTTTTAGTTGCTGAGGGATGTACCCATCATAGACAAAAAGATGATATTGGAACAGTGAAAATTCCTAAGTGGTTAGAAAAAATTACGGAAGCAAAACTAGAGTTTTCATACGTTGCTGGTAAGTCTTTTGAAACAGATCTTTCAATGTATAGTTTAATAGTTCATTGTGGCGCGTGTATGCAAAATAGACGAGAGATGATGCATAGAATTAAAATAGCAAACAATTATAATGTACCAATTGTAAATTATGGAGTTTTTATTGCATATGTAAATGGTATTTTAGATAGGGCGATAGAGCCGTTTATAACGACTGAGTGAAGCAAAGCTTCGAGGAAATCATCCACTATTATTGTAAGAGACTTAAATATAGATCTAATAAAGATAGACTAGAGAGATTTAGTCAGATAGGAGGCAGTATATGATATATAATAACATATTAGAAATGATTGGAAATACACCATGCATTAAATATAGCGATAGTATTTATTTGAAGCTAGAAAACTATAATCCAACAGGAAGTGTAAAAGACCGTGCCGCAATAGGAATGATTAATGATGCAGAAGAGAGCGGTAATCTTACTAAAGGGATGGTTATAGTAGAAGCAACCAGTGGCAATACAGGAATTTCTCTAGCTATGATTGGGAAGATTAAAGGGTATGTAGTTAAGCTAGTAATGCCTGATACCATGAGCTCTGAGAGAATATCTTTTATGAAAGCTTATGGTGCAGAAATAGTATTAACTAGAGGATCAGAAGGAATGGAAGGCGCAATTAAAAAAGCGCATGAAATGCTAAGCGAAGGAAATTGTTTTATGCCATCGCAATTTATAAACTCTTCAAATCCTAAATACCATTATGAAACAACTGGACCAGAAATCATAAGAGATTTTCCAGACATTGACGCATTTGTTGCAGGGATAGGCACAGGCGGGACTATTACAGGTGTTGGAAAGAAATTAAAGGAGTTTAATCCTAAAATTAAAATTATAGGTATCGAGCCGAAGGAATCTGCTGTACTTTCTGGACGTAGCAAAGGAGCACATAAAATTCAAGGCGTTGGGGCAGGATTTAAGCCAGATATTTTAGACTTAGAGTTGATAGATGAAATAGAAGTGATTGATTACAATGAAACTCAATTAGCATATAGAACGATTTTAAAGGAAACTGGATTTGTAGCTGGTATTTCTGCGGCAGCAGCGGTTGCATGTGCATTAAAGATTCGAGGGAAATATCCTAAACTGAACAAAATTGTTGTTATAATCCCAGATGATGGGTTTAAATATTTGTCGACCGGATTT
>JAJOKQ010000071.1:8486-10152 GCA_021129785.1 Clostridiales bacterium
GATAATATTAAAGATAAAGACCCAGCAGCGAGAACAACGATAGAAATTTTACTGCTTTATCCAAGTATTTGTGCAGTTTTTAACTATAGAATTGCAAACTTTTTCTATAAAAAACGTTTATTTTTTTTAGCAAGACTAATATCTCAAACTGCGAAATTTTTTACAGGAATAGAAATTCATCCAGGAGCAACAATAGGAAAATGCCTATTTTTAGACCATGGGCTAGGTATTGTTATTGGTGAAACGGCGATAGTTGGAGATTTTGTTACCATATATCAAGGTGTTACACTAGGTGGAACAGGCAAAGATATAGGGAAGAGGCATCCAACTATTGGGAATAATGTTACTATTGGCGCTGGGGCTAAAATACTTGGACCTATAAAAATTGCAGATGGAACAAAAATTGGTGCAAATAGCGTGGTTTTGAAGGATACTATGCTTAACTCAACTGCTGTGGGTGTTCCGGCCAGAAATATCAAAAGGTAATGCGAATGGGGACAGGCTAGAACACGTAAAACACAATAGCGATTTAGCATGACTATGTGAGATTACAGCCCAACAACCCTCCCGATAGAAAAATAAACATAACTCCCTTGGTTAAAATTACTATCTGATTTTGTTTGAGCAATGAGTTCTATGTTTTTATACTTAACTAAATATTGGGTAGTACTTCCATGGTAGATTACTCGTTCAATTCTTCCTTTGTACTCTCCATATTTTAAACTTAAACTAATATCCTCTGGGCGCACAGATAATACAGTGTTTTCGTTAGCATTAATATGCATACTAGTAGCAAGTTCATCGAAAAGTAAAGGTGTAGTTTTAATGCTTTTGCTTTTTCTTGCAATTAGATTAGTTTTACCAATAAAATTTGCAACAAAAGGAGAAACAGGATTATTGTATATTTCTTTCGGTGTGCCTACTTGTGATATTTCACCATGATTCATTACAATCATTCTATCAGCAAGTTCCATAGCCTCACTTTGGTCATGTGTAACATGAACAACTGTTAAGTTAAGGGATTTTTGGATTCTAACAAGCTCAGTTTGCATTTGCTCTCTTAGTTTAGCATCAAGATTTGAAAGAGGTTCATCTAATAGAAGAACTTTTGGAGACATTATTAAAGCTCTAGCTAATGCCACACGTTGTTGTTCTCCACCGCTTAATTCATGCGGATAGCGCTCTTCTTTATCTGCTAGCTTCACCAGAGATAAAAACTGATGTACTTTTTGTCTGATTTCTTTTTTTGGTACTTTTCTGATTTTTAATGGATAAGCAACATTATCAAACACAGAATAATGTGGCCATAGAGCATAGTTTTGAAAGACTAAAGCTATATCACGTTTTTCAGGTGGCACGCTATATTTAGTAGAAGAAGAAAACACAAGATTATCCTCAATAATTATCTCGCCCTCGTTTGGGGTTTCTAGTCCTGCAATACTTCTAAGAAGAGTACTTTTTCCGCAACCACTAGGTCCTACGATAGCTAAAAATTCCCCTTTGTACACAGAAAGACTAACCGAATTTACAGCGGTGTTTTCGTTATATTTTTTAGTGAAGTTTTTAATTTCAATTTGAGTTAGCATAAAATCCTCCTGATGAAGCATTCTTATTGTTTCTTTGTTTTTTAGAGATATGTTTAAGTACTATTCTCAGAAGAACAGTA
>JAJOKQ010000031.1:0-9152 GCA_021129785.1 Clostridiales bacterium
TATCTAATGAGATTGGGATAAGCGAGCCTACAATAAAAAAATGGATTTCTGTATTAGTATCGTCAGGAATAGTTTATCTATTGCAAGCGTATCATAACAACAGAATAAAAAGAGCTATAAAGACACCAAGGCTATACTTTATGGATACAGGCCTTTGCGCATACCTTACAAAATGGAATAGCCCTGAAGTTCTTGAAAGTGGTGCAATGTCAGGAGCATTTTTCGAAACATGGGTAGTTAGTGAGTTAATTAAAAACTATTATAACCTAGGCAAAGTACCGCCTTTCTATTATTACCGAGATAAAGACGGGAAAGAGATTGATTTGATAATTGAACAAAATGGAACACTTTATCCAATAGAGATTAAAAAAAGTTCAATGCCAAAAAGAGATTCGATAAAGCATTTTTCGGTATTAGAAAAAACTAATATGAAAATAGGAAATGGTTCGGTTATATGTTTGATAGACGATTTATTACCAATCAATGAGAAGAATTGGTATGTACCAGCATGGTTGATATAAGTTCCCCTAGTCTTGTTATAAGTGCTTCGTAGAATCGTAAATCAAGGGGACAGGAACCTTGATTCGCTCTCCCCCTTGATTTACGATCAAACTATATCTCTTTCCTCCAAAAGTTTGGAGTCATTATAACCAAAATTGTAAATAATTCTAATCTTCCTAGGAGCATTAAAAGAGATAAAAGTAATTTGCTCGGCACACTAAAAAAACTATAATTTCTTGTTGCTCCTACCAAATCGAATCCTGGTCCAATATTACCTAATGTTGCTGCTACTGAGCTTGCAGCACTTACTAGTCCTATTCCTTCTAGTGATATCAAAAGAGTTCCACCTATAAATATCAAAATATATAAAAAGAAAAAACTTGTAACGCTTGCGACAATATCTGTTGATATCAATTTTTTTTCTATTCTCACAGGGATTAATGCTCTTGGTCTAATTATTTTACTAAATTGTCTTCTTAAAAGTTTAATCAAAATTAGTATTCTAATGTTTTTTATTGCTCCACCTGTAGAACCTGCACACCCTCCTATAAACATAAGCGTAAATAGTATCCCCTTACTAAAAGTTGGCCAAAGGTCAAAGTCTGTTGTAGTATAGCCCGTTGTAGTAATGATAGAACCTACTTGAAAAATTGAATATCTTAATGTTTCTCCGATAGTGCTATATATTTCTCCATATAAGTTGATAGAAATCAATACGAAAGCTATTACAATTATTGTTAAGTATAATCTTAGTTCTGCATTCTTATATATATCCTTCCATCTTCCTTTATATAGTCCGTAATATAGTGAAAAGTTAACTCCCGAAGCAATCATAAAAAAAGTGATTACCATTTCTATGTAAAGACTATTAAATGCTCCTATACTTGCATTTCTGGTTGAAAATCCACCAGTTCCGACTGTGCCAAATGTATGAACAAATGCTTCATAAAGGGTCATCCCTCCAAAGAAAAGCAGTGTTACTTGGGCAACTGTTATTCCTAAGTAAGCTGTATATAGAATCTTTGCTGTGTCTCTCATTCTAGGTGCTAATTTATCTGCTTCTGGTCCAGGACTTTCGGCTTTAAAGATTTGCACTCCTCCAACACCTATTAAAGGTAGGATTGCTAATGTTAACACCAGTATTCCCATACCTCCAAGCCAATGTGTTAGCGATCTCCAAAACAGTATTCCCCTTGGCAAAATTTCAATATCATTAATTATTGTTGCTCCTGTTGTAGTTAGTCCTGAAATAGTCTCAAAGAAAGCATCTATGTACGACGGTATGCTACCTGATATAACGAAAGGAAGCGCTCCGAAAGCTGCAAATAGCAACCATCCAAACGCAACAATTAGCAAGGCTTCTTTGCCTCTAATTTTTTTAGTTTTAGGTTTCACTAGTGACATTGGCACGCTAAAAAGTAGTATAATAATTATCGTAAAAATAAATGCCAAATAGTCATTTTCACCGTAATAGATTGATATTCCAATCGATGGTAGTAGTGCAATTATATTAAAGAGGAGTAGATTTCCTAGTATTTTTATAACTATTCCATAATTCATCTAGTACCCCTCCCTTTGCTTTATAAAAAAGTCTTTCTACTGTCGCAATTTCTGCTTCTGTGCAAAATACAACTACTCGGTCACCTGCACGAATTATCGAATCACCATTAGGAATGATTACTTTACCTTCGTGCACAATAGCTCCTACAATAATTCCCTTTGGAAATCCTAACCCGGATAGCTTTCTATCTACAATCTTAGATTTTTTATCAATTATTGCTTCTACTACCTCAGCCTGACCGTCTAAAAGAATTGATAATGCTTCTATTCTACCCCCTTGAATAAACCTAAGAATATTTGCAGCAGTAATCAAAACAGGGTTTACTGCTACATCTATACCCAATTTCTCAATAATTGGGATATAACTTGGTCTACTTACTTTAGCTATGGCTTTTTTTACTCCATATTGTTTTCCTAGTAGTGCAAGTAATAGATTATCCTCGTCGAATCCTGTCACTGTTATTAGTGCATCCATTTCACAAATGTTCTCTGCTTCTAATATGCTAATATCCGTTCCGTCTGCATGAATGACTATAGCGTTTTCAAGTTGTTCGGCAAGATAAATGCATCTTTGTTTATTTCTTTCAATTATTTTAACTGTACTTCCATGGGTAGCTAATTTGTCTGCAAGATAAAATCCAGCTTTTCCTCCGCCTACAATTAATATTCTCTTAACTCTTTTTTTAGTTCGTTTATTTTCGTAAGCAGCACAATAATTGTTGATACTCTCTTTGCTCCCTATCATATACACAATATCTGTAGGTATTAATTCTGTTTCCCCATGAGGTACAATAATCTTACCTTCTCTTAAAATCGCAGCTATCAAAATAGAACCAGTGATGTCTAAGTCTTTTAGTTTTTTCCCTGCCATTCCTTTTATTTTTTCAACTTTAAAATCAGCCATTTTAACAAAGCCTTTAGCGAATTCTTCCAAATGAATTACATTTTCTTGCGGCAAATACTTCATTATTTTTTTTGCCATAACCAAATCTGGGTTAACAATAAAGTCTACATCCATACTATCTTTGAGAAATGGAATCTGTGCTGCATATTCAGGGCTTCTCACCCTAGCAATTACTTTTTTACATCCAAGTTTTTTTGCCATCATAGCAATTAGAATATTGGTCTCATCGTTGCTAGTTACAGCAATAACAAAATCGGCATTTTTAACTGCTAATTGTTTCATAATTTCAAGCTTAGCTCCATTTGCTTTTAATGTTAGGACATCTAGCTTTTGATTTGTTTTTTCTAAAGCAGTTTCGTTTGTATCAACAACAGCAACGTAGTTTTCTTTGTGCGAAAGCATTTCTGCTAGTTTAGAACCTAACTTCCCTGCACCATATATAATAATTTTCATTTAGCATCACCTCTTATTCGTTTACTAATCCTATGCCTTTTATAATACATCATACTTCATATTAATTCAACACAAAAAAGAATAGTACAGAGCATGCTTCTTCGGTACTATTCTCTAAAAACATTCTTAATATATTCTACTCCTTAGAAAGCATCCCTACAAATTTTTCAACAAGCACAGGGTCAAACTGCGTTCCAGCGTTTCTTTTCAATTCTTCAATAGCGTCCACCTCGCTTATTGCCCCTTTGTACGGTGCTCCATTTGTCATAATGTCATAGGCATCCATAATAGAAAAAACTCTAGCTAGAAACATGATTCGTGTCCCTTTTATTTCTCTTGGATATCCAGCTCCATCCCATCTCTCATGGTGTTCTAAAATAGCTCCTGCTACTTCTTCATTAGCCATCGTAGATGAAATTATTCTGTATCCTACTTCACAATGTCTTTTAATGCTTTCCCATTCTTCCTCATTAGGTGCGCCGGGTTTAAGTATAATACTAGAGAGGACTTGTAGTTTCCCTAGGTCATGATATTTAGCAACTAGTATCAACTGTTCTTTCTTCCTATTTGATAGATTTAAATACTTTGCAAACCTGTTTGCCATCTTCATTAATCTCTCAATATGTTCCTTTTTCCCTTTATATAATGATTCAAGTCTTTCAACTAAAGATTCCAAAATTTCTGTTTTAATTTTTTTGCTTTCTGTAAGCTTTTTTCGATACATTCTGTCTTCAGCTTCTCTAAACAAGCCTCGTAATTCTCTATTCATATTCAACCTAGTAGCTGCGCCCAGTGCAATTGATAATTGAAATGGTTCTTTAGACGTCTCATGTGAAAGCACTTTAATTCTTCTAATTACCTCTTTTGCATCATCTTCTGAAGTATTGGGAAGTAGTATTACAAATTCGTCTCCACCCCACCTCGCTAACATATCTTCTTGCCTGCAGGCTTTTTTAAGTACTTGTGCAGCTCTAATTAGCAAAGCGTCTCCTTCTGCGTGCCCAAATGCATCGTTAGTCAGTTTCAGAGCGTTAACATCTGCCATTATAATACTTAAGGGTAGTTGCCTTTTTGTGTCTAGCCTCTCTAACTCTTCTTCAAAAAAAGCTCTGTTATATAGACCCGTAAGTTTGTCGTGAAAACTCAGATGCCTAATAAGTTTTTCATTTTCTTTTCTTTCATTTATATCTCTCGCATTAATAATAAATCCTTGAAACTCATCATTTTCGTCAAAGAATGGTCTATAAATAATTTCGACCCAAAGAATAGCTCCGCTTTCTTTGACAGCTCTAAGTTCTAAACGTCCTAGTTCACGCTTAGAGTACGCTTCTTCTAGTTTGTTTCTAACAATCTCTAAATCACCTTCGTACACAAAGTTCATCAAAGGCTTCCCGCAAACGCTTTCAAATGCATAACCCATTTCTTTCTCCATGGAGGGAGTAACAAAAACCACTTCTCCTTTTATGTCCAGCCATATAATTACGTCAATCATATTTTCAATTATCTTTTTGTAGCAAACGTTATTACACTGAGCATCCTCTTCTACACCGAACTCAGTTTTAAATTGCTTATTCTCTTTCATGATATCACCCTTTTCTCAACATGTCATTTCAAGGTGTCTCAAACAAATATATGTCTTATGTATACCCATTATCAATAAGTCGTACCGCAAAATTTCAATTAGTAAAATATTTTGTCTGTTTCGCTATCGTTTTTTACTAATAGTTTTCTTTAATAGCTCTACAGAAGTGTTTACAACCAGCTCTTTTGGCATTTTTAAATCTTCAATCATTTCTCTTGCTAATTCAAAGCGGCCGATATCATACATGAAATGGGCATCACTTCCTAATGCAACCGTCACTTCTTGTTTTTTGCATTCTTTTAATATTTCATAGCAAACCTCTTTACTACCTTTTCGAAAACTCCCCGGTTTAAGAGAACTATTGTTTATTTCAATTAAGGTTTTTGTATCTTTAGCGGTCTTTACTATTTCTACAATATCAATTGGAAAATTTGGGTTTCCAGGGTGTCCGATCATATTTATAAATGGGTTGCTCATTACTCTTATTAATGCTCTGGTATTTTCTTTTCTGCTCCCAGATGCTATGCACGGTCTATGAAAGCTTGCAATAACAAAATCTAGTTGCTCTAGTATGTTTTGTGCAAGATCTAAGTTGCCCTCTAAGTCTAAAATATTAACCTCAGCGCCTTTAAATATTTCGACTCCATTAATTTCAGAGGGAATAACTTTCAAATTTTGAAAATATATCTTATTTGCCCCGCCAAGCATCGCAGGACCATGTTCTGTTAACGCAATTAATTTGTAATCTATCTCTTTTGCATAGTTCGCCATTTCGAATATTGTACTATAGGCATGTCCACTTGCAATTGTATGGCAGTGGGTGTCTAAAACACATTTCACAATAACTCCTCCAATTTTAGTAGCTTTTATTCTTTTGTACATTATATCAGAACAATCTACGAATACAAGTCGTAGATTGTTTAGAAAAAAAAAAGAGAGGGTTCCCCTCTCGCTTTTCAATTGCGTTATTATTTATTACTTGCTAAAATAGGCATCTTCCCCCAAATAATACTGCTAATAACAAGAAGAACAGACTATCTCCCGAATCACAGAACAATCCACATTGACAGAAAATAATTACTAATATCAAGAAAAAGAATAGTGAACTCGTCCAGCTATGCTGAACATCGGGGAACGGGGATTCTACCCCCTTGGAAATTCCCACTTGAAGAAGTGGGAGTCTTGACTCTAAAACATAATAGATATATAAAACTTCAAAAATATGATATAATGTATATAGTGCAAAGCACTAATGTCAATACCTTGGGAGGATTAAATGATGAAAAGAATTACGAGGACTAATAAAAAACATAAAAGAAATATCTTCAAATCTATTAGAGTCGTTTCGCACACTCATACTAACAGCAGAAGACATTTCAAAAATAAGGAAACGCACGCAAATATGGTTACAATAACAACTATGTTTTAACATGGGTGGTGATAAAAAGCAAAGAATATGGCTAAAAAACTACGATTTATTTTGAAATAGGCAGAGTGTTTCTAGCTAAAAATGTAAATCTCTATATGTCAAATTTTACAATACAGGAAAGCGCTAGTGATATCTATTCTGTTTAAGTGAACTCGTCCAGCTATGCTGAACATCGGGGAACGGGGATTCTACCCCCTTGGAAATTACCACTTGAAGAAGTGGGAGTCTTGACTCTAAAACATAATAGATAGATAAATATGAAATGCAGATAAGGTGGTAATTATGAAAAAACTAATTATTCAAAAATTTGGCGGCACATCTCTTTCGTCTAAAGAGCGCCGCAATGCGGTCGTTCACAAAATATTAAAAGCAAGAGATGAATTGAAATCAGTTGTGGTTGTTGTGTCAGCAATGGGCAGAAATGGCGATCCATATGCTACAGATACTTTAAAAAACTTGATTAAAAACTCAGGTTGCAGCTTAAAAAATATTGATTTAATAATGTCCTGCGGAGAAATTATTTCGGCAACTGTTTTAGCTGCAATGCTAGAATCAGCTTCCCAAACCGTCACAGTTCTTACTGGTTTTCAAGCTGGAATATTAACTAATGATAATTTTAGTAATTCAGAGATACTCTCAATAGATAAAAATAAGATTACTTCACATTTAATGAAGGATGAAATCGTTATTGTTTGTGGTTTTCAAGGAGTTACAAAAAACAATGAAATAACAACACTTGGAAGAGGAGGCAGCGATACTACTGCTGCTGCTTTAGGCGTAGCTTTAGAAGCTGAGTGTGTAGAAATATATACAGATGTTGATGGAATAATGACAGCAGATCCAAACGTGGTTTCGTCAGCTAAAATAATTGACGAACTCAATTACAACGAAGTCTATCAAATGGCAGACACCGGTGCAAAGGTAATTCATCCAAAAGCTGTAGAAATCGCACAAAAAGGAAATATTCTCCTTAAAATAAAAAATACTATGTCCTCTCATCCAGGCACATACATCTCGGCAAATACTATAATCGTCTCAAATCCAAACTTATCAGAAATAAATGATACTCTACTTACTGCTATCACTCAGAAAGATAACATTTCTCAAGTAACTATCAGTGTGGATGAAAATGCTATAGCAGAGAGCGAGTTGTTTTCTTCTTTAGCGAAAGCTAATATTAGCCTAGACATGATTACTCTATTCATTACAAAGAAAATTTTCACTATCGATGATATACAAGTGAATCTGTTAAAAGGAATTCTTGATGCATCAAATACTCAGTATAAAATTTTAGATAATTGCAGCAAAATAACTATAATTGGAAATAAAATCACTGGCATTCCAGGTGTTATGGCTAGAATTCTGAGTACGTTTTCAAAAAATAACATTCAAATATTACAAACTTCAGATTCGCATTCTACTATTTCTTGTTTGGTTCATACCAAGAATGCCACACTTGCAGTTAATGTGCTTCATGATGCTTTCGGCTTGAGTTTATAATTTAAGATATATTTCACTAAGTACAACAAAAGAGACAAAACAGGTATACCCATTTGTTTTACCTCTTTTGTGTTATACCTAAAACTCAATTACTAAATACAATAACCAGACCAAGTCGTTTAATGTTTAATTTCAGTTTGCCTTCATCTACTACAATTATTTCTCCTTCTCCGTATATACTTCTCATTTTTTCTAAAGAGTAGTTAGAAACATCAACTATTATTTCACAAGCTTTTTCCTTGTTTGTGTTTAGTGCAACAATGGCCAATTGATTTTTTTTGCTAATCCCAAATACGTCTTTGTTGTCTTTAATCTCCCTTGCATAAACAATGACATCATCTTCATCGTATAATGTGTTCCAAGTTCCTGATATAAATAC
Source organism: Clostridiales bacterium (assembly GCA_021129785.1). Lineage (GTDB taxonomy): Bacteria > Bacillota > Clostridia > Peptostreptococcales > NVVX01. The sequence continues at coordinate 8,309 of JAJOKQ010000031.1, forward strand.
ACTGTTTTCTTTTCTTAGCTCAATCATTTTTTTATGCCACGCTAAAAGTTCTTTGTTTCCACCCATCCACGGGAAAGCACCTCTGTTCCATGGATCTTCATATCCTTCCATTCCAACTTCATCTCCATAATAAATGCTTGGGACACCAGGTAGAGTCATTTGCATTGCAACTGCTAATTTCATTCTATCAATTGCTAAGCATCTTTTGTCATCCGACAATTCAAATTTCGTTTTCTCGATCGTTGACATATCTTTACTAGTTGGTGCTTCCCCTAATAATGTCATAACCCTTGCCCTATCATGGCTCCCTATTAAATTCATGGCACTATAGAAAAACTCTGTTGGGTAGTTTTCTTTTAGTGTCATTAACTGCAATTTAAAACCTTGAGCATCAATTTTTCCTACGATAAAATCAATTATTGCAGATCTAAACGGGTAGTTCATTACTGAGTCAAGCTCTCCTCCCATAGCGTATTTTCTTGTTTTTCCATAGCTCATTTTATTTGATGCATCTTCCCAAACTTCTCCAATAAGGACTGTTTCATCATCAAGCGCTTTCATTTCACTCCAAATTGCTTTTACAAATTTTTCAGGAAGCTCATCTACAACGTCTAGCCTCCACCCTTTTGCTCCTAATTTAATCCATTTTTTTATAACGCTATCATTGTCATATATAATAAAATTCTTATATTCTTCATTATCTTCATTAACATTTGGTAAGTCGTCGACCCCCCACCAAGATTCATATTCGTCTGGATGGTTTTTGAAGTTAAACCAACTATAGTATTTAGATTCCTTTGACTGATATGCTCCTAATTCTTCATACGTGTTTTCTCTGTTGAAA
>JAJOKQ010000031.1:9162-9922 GCA_021129785.1 Clostridiales bacterium
TTTGCATAAATCTTCAAAAACATTGTTGTCTCCTAGCATCGGTTCGATTTTTTTGTAATCTGCGGTATCATATCTATGGTTGCTTCTTGCCTCAAATATTGGATTTAGATATATCGTATTTATTCCTAAATCCTTCAGATAGTCCAACTTTTTAATAATTCCTAGCAAATTACCGCCAAAAAATTCCCACCTGACTATTTTCCCATTTTCATCTTTTATATACAGTGGTTTATCTCCCCAATTAGCATAAATAAAGCTATTTTTTTTAGGGTTTGATACTTCTCCATTTTCGTTGCCATTATAAAATCTATCAGGGAAAATTTGATAAATAATAGCTTCTTTAAACCATTGGGGTGTTTTTAACATTTCATTGTATACTGTAATTTGATAAGGGATAGCGTTAATTTGATACAACTTTCCTATCCCACCCAATTTTTTCTCATTATTTCCGTAGAAATATATGCCTCCTTCGTCTTCTATCATAAAATAGTACCACATTAAATCAGACTCATTAGGAGCACCTATTTCTATAGAATATGTATGCAATGTTCCCTCTTTTTTCTCTGCTGTCATTTCCAGTTTTTTTACGTTCCGCCCCCCTCTCCACAATATCAGACTAACTGCTACAGCTTGCTTTTCAGAGCGCAACTTAAACCTTAGTTTAATTCTTCCATTAGTTTTTATTGCCCCAAAGGGTTTCCTAAAATATTCTTCATGTGAGTTATGCATATGAAAATCAAACAAAACATTCCCTCCTTTT
>JAJOKQ010000098.1 GCA_021129785.1 Clostridiales bacterium
ATTAATAATATCGATCTTTCCCGTTAAAAAAGCTATAAAAATCCCGCATAAAATCACAACTACCCACACTATATTCATTATGCACCACCATTTCTATTTTGTTCAATTATATGAACAAAATTCGCATAATATTAATGTGTTTTTTTGATTTGCTGCGGAATTATAGTAATTCTGTTAAATTCATTTCTTTGCTTATATATTTTAATACTGAATCTTTACTACTAGAAACCTTCCCAAAATAGATGTCTTTTTTTATTTTTTTTTGTATTTCGCCAATTTTGATACCTTCTAAAATATTAAATCGCTCCATTAGTTCTTCTCCGGAAATTAATGGCTTTTTCACTAATGGTCTATACCTTGTCAAATAATTATTTACAATGTACTCCACGTGCACCTTAAACATTCCCATCTCTTCGCTTGGGTCAAGTATTTTCCTTGTGGATACAATATCTGCTAAAGCTATTAAGAAAATATCTAATGTTTCTTCACCCATTTGTTCAAATACTTGATACAATGCACTTGCACTTACATCGTTGCTTTTGTAAAGCACCAGCGGGGACATATGCATTTCTACATACTTATAAAGTATTTTTTGTTCTTTTTTACTTAACATAAGTTTCTTGGCGTATTCCAAAGCTAGTTCTGCGCCTGTTATCTCATGCCCTTTAAATCTGACTCGACCATCTTTGTCGATTTTTTTTGCTGATGGCTTACCTATATCATGAAATAGTGCTCCTAATTTAATTAGCTCTAATCTCTTCCTATTAGCTGCAAGAATCTCTCCTGTATGTTTCTCATACGAAACTCTAATATGATTTTCAAAAAAATTGTTCGCATAAATTACTTCCTCTATATACTCAACTGTATTTAAAGAATGAGTAAAACTGTCTACTACATGATATTTACATTCTCCAATTTTCTTCATCTGTCTTAGTTCCGGAAAAATCTTATCGAGTAATAATAGTTTTTTGTCCATGTAATCTAAATAATATGCACTTCTTTCTTCTCTTAAAATAGCAAAAAATTCTGTAGCAATTCTCTCTCCTGCTATAGTATTTATCTTTTCAGACTCAGCCTTAATTAATTCTTGTGTTTCCTCGTCTAAATCAAAGCTAAGTCTCGACATCAGACTAATGGCTCTAATCATCCTAAGTGGATCATTAACAAAAGTTTCTTTATGCAAATGTCTAATTTTTTTATTCTCTAAATCACGCATCCCACCAAACGGATCAATAATCATACTTTTTTTAATTTCGTAGCTATGCTTCAAGTCATATGCCATAGCATTAATAGAAAAATCTCGCGCATATAGATCTTCCTCTATTTTTTCTCCCTTGATTTTACTAAAGTCAAAAGTACCCACATTTTTTATTATTACACGAAACATTTCATGCTCTTTGCTCATTTTAACTACTGTCCCACCAAATATGCATGAAATGTTTTTTGCAAGTTCTTGTGGGTTTTCAATAGTAGCAAAATCAAAATCTTTTATCACTCTACCAAGTAGCCTATCACGAATAGATCCCCCCACTAAATATGTTTTAGCACTAAATGATATTATAAACAGGAAAATCTCTTTAACGATTTCATCCATTTAAACCATCTCCTCATAAATAATAATTAAGCGAATTTGATTCTTTTTAAAAATAATTTGCATTTTAAAAAGTTTTTGTTGACTTTTTATTACAATGATGGTACTATTTAAGGAGAAGGTATCGAAACTTGTAGAATCAGAAACAAAGTATAAATTTACAAGTAAAAATAACATTTACTAGAAAGGAGGATTTTTTGTGAAATCAACAGGAATTGTAAGAAAAGTGGACGAGTTAGGAAGAATTGTGTTACCTATCGAACTTAGAAGAACTTTAGGTATCAAAGTAAAAGATGCATTGGAGATTTACGTGGATGGCGCGAGTGTAATTTTAAAAAAATATGAGCCAGCATGTTCTTTCTGTGATAATGCATCAGACATTACTGTGTATAAAAACAAAAATATTTGCGGTGAATGTTTAACTGGAATTAAAGCAGTTTAATCGTACTTAGTTAATATTCATATTTCTAAATGAGTCCATCTGGACTCATTTTTTTATGTTCACACTCGCTGTGTAGTTATGGCGGTTTTATCCATTATATATTCGAAATCTCTTTTTTGCTTCACTCTTACCCTTTTTCTCCCTTTATCCACATCTTCAATCGTCTATTTCTTGATTTTCCCATTTTTCATTGTTAAACTATATCTCCTCTTGCGTCCTTTCCGTCATATTCTCCTTTTTTTCCCTTGCTTTATCTTCATGTTGCCACAAAAATCAACATAACCTTTTATCATATTGTTCATTCCGTGAACTCTTCATAAAGACTACCTGCGTAGTGCCTATGAGTAACTTCTCATCTCTCAGTACTAACTCTCATTTTCTATGTTTCTTCTTTTATACATATTCACTACATTTTTTGTGTAATTTCTATCCTCATCATAAATAATTAAAGGGTCTAAAACTATCACTTCAGGCCTTGCTGCTTTTGTGCATTCTACAATTAATAAGTTAGGTTTTTTTTCACGTGTTGGTTGAATAAATTGAAGCTTCTTAGGCTCTAATTTATACTTTCTACAATACAGTATGATATCTACTATTCGTTGCGGTCTATGGATCATATAAAACTTCCCATTATGTTTAAGTAGTTTCGCTGCCATTTTAACTACATCTTCTAGCTTACATTTAACCTCATGTCTTGAAATAGTTTTAGCCTCTTCCATATTTACAACCCCATTCGCATGCATATATGGAGGGTTTGTTGTAACAACATCAAAACTATTAATTTTTAAATATTTATCTGCCAACTTCAAATCGATATTTAATACGTTAATTCGCTCTTCTAGATTGTTTAGAACAACGCTCCTCCTGGCCATGTCCGCTGCTTCTACTTGGATCTCCAGTGCTTCTATCTTGCTCGTGGTGCTTTTAGCTGCAATTAAAATAGGAATAATTCCCGTGCCCGTCCCAAAATCTACTACTTTTGCATTTTTTTTTAATGACACATAATTGGCAAGCAGTACTGCATCTATCCCAAAGCAAAATCCTTTGCTGTTTTGAATTATTCTAAACCCTTTCGTTTGCAAATCATCTATTCTTTCATTCTCTTTTAGATATTCATCCATATTTATCCTCTTCACATCTTTTATATATGACCTTTTGTAGAGCCTTTATCTTTATCCCGCATGCATTTACCACAATTAGGTTTTTTAACTATTTTTTTCACTTCATCTAAGCTATAGCTAGTTACAAATTCTGTTTTGTCTTTATCTTTTTTTATTCTTACCCTCACTCTTTCTTTTAGCGTTTCTATTCCTATAACTGGCCCTTCGCCTTCTTCTGAACGCACTATTGTACCTATTCTAGGCATTTTTTCTAATATTTCATGATACGTGTCATACTCAAACTTCAGGCAGCAACAGAGTCTGCCACATATACCAGATATTTTTGCTGGGTTAAGTGATAGATTCTGGTCTTTGGCCATCTTTATTGACACGGGCTCAAAGTCGCCTAGCCACGATGAACAGCATAAATTTTTACCACACGGACCTATTCCTCCTAACATTTTTGCTTCGTCTCTTACCCCAATTTGCCTAAGTTCAATACGTGTTTTGAATATTGAAGCTAAGTCTTTTACTAATTCTCTAAAATCGACTCTTCCATCTGCAGTAAAGTAAAAAATAATTTTGTTGTTGTCAAATGTGTATTCTGCATCAATTAACTTCATGTCCATCTCATGTTCTTCAATTTTTGCTAGGCAAGCTTCAAAAGCTTCTTTCTCCTTCGATTTGTTTTTTTCGTGCAACTCCTTATCTTTCTTAGTCGCAACTCTAATTACACTTTTTAAAGGCGAAATAATACTCTCTTCTGCTACTTCTTTTAGCCCTACTACTGCTTCTCCAAACTCAATTCCTCTAGCTGTCTCAACTATCACACTGTCATATTTATTAATAATAATTTGCTCGGGATCAAAGTAGTATATCTTGCCTGCCTTTTTGAATCGAACGCCTACGACTGTTACCATAATTTTAAGTCCTCCTGTATGTTTAAGAGCATTACTTCTATACTAAGCTGATAATTTGCGTTGCTATTAATATTTGCTCTTGTCTCTTCAATCATGAGAATAATATTTCTTATTTTACTAAATTCATTTTTTTTTGATTGCAAAATTATTTCTTCAATTTTATCACAATTAATAACATAGTCCAACTGCTCAGTTTCTTTATAAATTATCAAATCGCGATACCAAGTTACTAAAATGTCCAAGAGTTCCGTTACATTCTCTTTTTCTTCATTAAAAAACTCTGCGCTTTTTAAAACATCGAATACACTAGTTGTGCTTATTTTATCTATTATATTAAGAACTAATTCCCTTCTTTTTACATAGGTTTCATCTTCTAAGGTTTTCAATGCTTTTCCAATAATTCCATCTGATAAAGAAGCTACTATCTTACTCTGGCTCCATGACAGATTCTTTTTTTCGTTTAAATACTTCCGCATATCTTCTTCTTTTATTGGTTTTAATTTTATCACTTGGCATCTTGAAACTATTGTTGGCAATAATCTATTTGCATTTATATTAGTGAGTATTATTACCACTTTTGCTGGAGGTTCTTCTAGCGTTTTAAGCAATGCATTTTGTGCTTGTACAGTCATTTTATCTGAATCGCATATTATATATACTCTTATAGATCCGTCAAAAGTTTTTACTTTTATTTCTTCTTGAATTTCTCGGATCGATTCAATTTTTATTGCTTTTTCTTCCTCAAGATAGATAATATTTCTATTTGTGCCTCTCTCAGCTTTAGAGCAGCTTTTACACACGCCACAAGGTTTATCTTCTTTGCTCTCGCAACAAATGCCCTTTGCTAGTTCATAAGCTAAGTTTTTTTTGCCAAGTCCTTTTACACCCTCAATCATATAAGCATGCGTAGTTTTACTTTGCATTAATGTTTTTTCAAGGTATGATACTACTCTGCCTTGACCCACCACATTTCTAAATGGCATAAACATACCTCTCCTTCTTTAGTAACTTACAGCTTTACATATTTTTCTATATCCATAACAAATACAGTAGCACCCCCAACTTTCACTTCAACAGGATAAGGTATAAATGTTTCCGGAGCTCCAGTAACTGGTGGTTGTGCTGTAACAATTTGTTTTCTTGTTTCACAGTTGTTTTTAATAATCTCCATAACTAAATCTACCTGGCTATTATCTATACCAATAAATAGTGTTGTATTCCCTGCCTTTAAAAATCCACCTGTACTTGCTAATTTCGTTACTTTAAATTTGCTAGTTGTAAGTTCATCTACCAAAAATCGTGCATCTTCATCATGCACAATTGCAATCACTAGTTTCATGTTTATACCTCCTGAAAAATTTTTATGTTCTTGATTTTCAAGTATTTTCTTTTGTGCTTAGTAAGTTTTCTATTATCAATTCTATGTCTTTTCTAATTTGATTCACAGATCTACTAGCATCTATCGTTATTATTCTACTTGGAAACATTTTTGCCAAATCTCTGTATCCGTTATTCACTTCTTGGTGAAAGCTTAGTTTTTCTCTCTCAAGCCTATCTCCTTTTTTCTTTGCATTAATTCTTTTTAGGCTTATTTCTGGTTTGACATCAAACAAAATAGTCAGATCTGGCTCTAACTGTCCAGTAGCAAAATCATTTATTGTTTTAACAGGTTCATATCCGAGCGACCTTCCTCTTCCTTGATATACCATACTTGAGTCTACGAACCTATCACAAATAACTATATCTCCTCTTCTTAGTGCTGGCACAATAGTTTCTTCAACATGTTGAGCTCTAGAAGCTGCGTACAAAAGCGCTTCTGTTCTATCGCTCATTTCAATATTGTTTTTGTCTAAAATAATTTTTCTAATCTTCTCACTAATTCTAGTACCGCCTGGCTCTCTTGTTAGTGTCAATGTAAACCCTTTCGTTTGTAAGAATTCTTTTAGGTATTCAATTTGTGTCGACTTGCCCGCTCCATCAGTTCCTTCAACAGTAATAAAAATACTCTTCAATTACTTCACCTCGTTAGTCTGTATTATTTCTATATATTCCATGTTAGCATCCTTCATCCCTAACAGTTTCGTTTTCTCTCTTTTGATTTGCAAAAGCCGTTGAACTGTTTCTTCTCTAATTAACTCACCTGCAACAATCAGCGGTATTCCTGGAGGATAAGGGACTATGCTTTCACCGCATACCAAACCTACAGATTTTTTTAATAATATAGGCCCTTTTTTCATATAGTGTGCTTTTCTTGGAGTATAAATACATTCTGGAGTATCTATAGAAAAGTTGCAGTTGTTGTTTGTAATAATGTTTTTCAATATGTCTTCTGGCTTTGGCACTTTCGAATATCTTTGAGATATTTCTTCTATTGCAAGTGCTAGTTTAGAAAAATCTTCTTTTTCATTTGCTATAGATGTTATCCCTAATACGCCCTTCTCATTGGCCATTTCCATCTCAATATCATAATCTTTTCGTAGAACTTGCTCAAACCTAGATCCTAAAACACCTTTTAATTTAATATATATTTTAGTTTGGTCTAGCGCCTCTACTGATTTTCTTTCAGTTATTCTCTCGTCTAAAATAGTAACTCCTTCTACATTTTTTATCCTTTTCTTAAATTCTCTTATATTACAAAGTAAATTATCCATCAAATAATTACCTTTTTCTTTATATATATTCGCAGCTAAATCAAGCGATGCCATAAGTATATATGAAGGGCTACTGCTTTGGTGCACTCTTAGCATGAATTTCAGTTTTTCTCTATCAATCCGATTCCCTTTAACATGTAGCATAGAACTTTGAGTAAGTGAAAGCAATGTTTTATGAGTGCTTTCGACTACCGCATCTACACCACATTCCATCGGCGTGATAGGAAGTTTTTCACTTAATCCTAAATGCGCTCCATGCGCACCGTCTACTAACATTATTTTATCATATTTATGTGCTATTTCGGTTATTTTTTTTAGATCACTGGCAATTCCATAGTAGGTAGGATAAGTAATTAGCACTGCTTTAATTTCTTTGTGTTCTACGAGCAATGCCTCTACCTTCTCTGGGGAAATGCCAAGTGTAATTCCGTTTTTCACATCGGCTTCCGGGTAAATATAAATCGGTTGAATATCACCTAAAATTAGTGCGTTAATAACTGACTGATGACAGTCTCGTCCTATAATTATTTTATTTCCAGGTTCGACTGCGGACATAATCATTGCATATACTCCTGCTGTACTTCCATTTACTAAAAAAAAAGTTTTATCACTGTTAAATGCTTCTGCTGCGTTTTCTTGCGCTTTTTTTATTATTCCTATAGGCTGATGTAAGTTATCTGTTTCCGCCAACTCTGTACTGTCAATAATTGTCAGGCTTTCTAGGATTCTTTCGCATTTTAATTTTGTGAATATTTTGCCAAATTTATGTCCAGGAGTATGAAAAGAGACTTTGTCTCCATTGGATATTTCAATAAGTTTTTCAATTAGTAGTGTTTTTTTCAACTTGCCCACCTATATTCTCGAAGCTTTGACTATTTAACAATTCCAAGTCTTTTCTTTTCAGTTTTACTTTTTCTATATTCACTCTGTTTAGCCGAAGATCTTCTCTTATTTTTGTTTACATCGTCTGCTGTTAAGGAAATAAGAGCAATAAAAAACCACCCTATCGGCACGAGTAATAAGGCTAAAAATATGATTGAAACCCAGTAATTCAACATGTCACTCACTCCTAATAAGCTTCTCTGTCTTATATATACCATTATCAGAGCAATTATATCATAATTCTACATTGTTCTACTAATATTTTGTTTTATTTTGTAGAAATACACTTCAAAAGATGATAAAATATACATGTACTCAAATGCATTCACACAATTTCAGTTTAAAATCTTACATTTAGTTGTTTTTATTATTATATTAAAGGTGGACAAAAAATGAAAAAACTATTTTTTTTTCTTATTGTTATTGTTATTGTTTTGCTAATTGGCATTTCATATTTGGGTTTTTCTTACTATGCTGGTGCTGAGTTGCCTTCAATAGTCACTAATTTAATGACTTCGCACCTTTCTGTTTCTACGTTTACAGAGCCAGTTGATATAGTAATTCCAAAAGGAAAATCTTTAAATTATGTTTCTAATTTGCTTTATGAAAAAGGCGTTATCAAAAACGCTAGATGGTTTAATTATCAAGCACAGCTTTTGGGTGTTGATACAAAAATTAAGCCTGGTTCTTATACTATAGAACCCACTATGTCTTTTAACGATATTTTTTCTTTGATTCAGGAAGGAACACCAATAAAGCCAGTAATCTTGTCTATCCCAGAAGGATACACGATTTTTCAGATCGCAGCTAAAGTTGAACAAATGGGATTTGGAACAGCGGAGGAGTTTATTGTTGCTACTGAAGAAATTTTTGCTCTGAAAGATTTATCTTTTGATACCGAAAAGTTATATTTTGTAATGGAAGGGTATTTACTACCTGACACGTATCATTTTACTATTGCTTCTACACCGAAAGAAATAGCTCTTAGAATGGCAACTACGATGTCTGAGTTTTTAGATAGTAACTATAAAGATCGAATAAACGAGTTAAATATTTCTACTCATGAAGTTCTTACAATAGCTTCATTAATTGAAAGAGAAGCCTATTCGGTGGGAGAAATGCCAACTATTAGTGGTGTTATTCATAATAGATTGAATATCAACATGTTACTTCAACTCTGCCCGACCGTTATTTATGGGTACGGCAAAGGAGAAGAACACCTTTCACGCGTTTTATATTCACATCTTCAATATGAAAATCCTTTCAATACTTATTTAAATTTAGGTTTGCCTCCTGGTCCAATAGCAGCACCTGGGCGAGATGCTATCCACGCTGCTTTGTTTCCTGAAGATCATGACTATCTATTTTACGCTTTATCTTCTGATGGTCATGCGTTTAGCAAAACTTATGCGGAGCATTTAAGGAATGTTGCTAAATTGAGGCGTTTGCAGGGTGATAATTAGGATTAAGTGCTCGCTCACTGTTATTTTTCTAATTAGTTTGTTTAGAAGCGGGCATTAAGTTCTTCTATGCCAGTAGAGTCTTTAATTAACTGAATATATTTCTTGGCCATGTTTTCTAATATCGTTTAAAACTACTTTGTGGAGTTCTCTAGCTTCAATCCAGTGCATTGAGCAAGCTTTTTAGCATAAGTCCCGTATTGATTACAGAAGTATCCAACGTTATCAATTATGTCTGGTCGTTTTCGTCTGTTAGCAGAGCTAGTTCTAAGTGCATATCCACAGTCTTCGCACTTTATTAGTTTGCTAAAGATGTTATTGTATTTTGAAGTTGTAGTATTCCTTCTGCTAGTTATTAGCTGTTGAATTAATTCGAATTCTTCTGGGTTTATAGTTAGCTCATGGCAATCTTTTACTACGAGCCAATCTTTCATAGACACTACTGGTCTTTTATCACTTTTTAGTGAGGTAGTAGGTCTTTTATTTCCAACTACATGACCTGCATATATTGGTAATTTTAATATTGCTTCGATAATCCTTTTTTGAGTATTAGTATCATGCTTTTTTATGAATTTTTCAGCTCTTTTAGTAAGATTAATCTTTTAATTATTCTTCATCTAAATTTAACTCCCTAATTAAATTTTCTAAAGGAACTAAATCTTCTCCTGATTCTTTATATTCTTTGCATATTTTTATTTCTTCGGCATCAGGGTTATCTTCTTCAATACTAACCCATTCCTTTTGC
>JAJOKQ010000140.1 GCA_021129785.1 Clostridiales bacterium
TAGATCCTAGAATTGATGGAGGGAAACTAAATGAGATAACCAAAGAAAACATGGTAGAACTCATAGAGATATTTGGGGAAGAGTATTTAATTTATAAAGCATTCCCAATTGATTACGCTCTTATTAGAGGAACTTATGCTGATGAAAATGGAAACGTTACCATGGAAAAAGAAGCGGGTTCGCTAGAGGTGTTATCAATAGCGCAAGCGTGCAAAAATTCTGGTGGGAAAGTAATTGTACAAGTTGAAAAAATAGTGAAAGTTGGCACTCTTGATCCGAGATTAGTCAAGATCCCAGGGATATACGTATATAGTATAGTGGAAGCAAAAGATATGAAAAATCATATGCAAACCTTTGCAGAACAATATAATTCGAGTTACACTGGAATTACGAAAGTTCCTGTTACTGAAGTTAAGCCTATGCGATTAGATATAAGGAAAGTAATTGCACGGCGAGCAGCTATGGAACTAGGGTTGAACGCCATAGTTAATCTTGGTATTGGTATGCCAGAAGGAGTTGCCTTAGTTGCAAATGAAGAAGGTATAAATGATCAATTAGTTCTGACAGTAGAGCCAGGACCAATAGGAGGAATTCCGGCAGGGGGTTTAAGCTTTGGTGCGGCTACGAATCCTGAAGCAATAATTGATCAACCAAATCAGTTTGATTTTTATGATGGAGGGGGGTTAGATGTGGCATTTTTAGGCTTAGCACAATGTGATGTTAAAGGCAATATTAATGTAAGCAAATTTGGGCCTAAGATTGCAGGAGCAGGAGGATTTATTAATATCACACAAAATGCTAAAAAAGTAATTTTTTGTGGAACCTTTACTGCAAATGGATTGAAGACTGAAATCCAAAATCAAGAATTAAAAATTATTACAGAAGGAAAAACTAAAAAGTTTATTCCAAAAGTAGAACAAATCACATTCAGTGGAAAATATGCAGCCCAGTTAGGGCAACCAGTATTGTATGTTACTGAACGCGCAGTTTTTGAACTTAGCGAGAGAGGTGTTGTTTTAACTGAAATAGCGCCGGGTGTTGATCTTAAAAAAGATATTCTTAATCAGATGAAATTCGAACCAACTATATCTGAAGAACTGAAACTTATGGACAAAAGAATTTTTGAAGAAAATAAAATGGGATTAGAAATCAAATAAAAACTATGGAGGTTAAGCAATGTTAGGAATTATTATTGGTTTATCACTATTAATGTTTTTAGCTTTTAAAGGAATGTCAATTATTTGGATAGCTCCACTAAGTGCACTTGTTGTTGCAATAACTGGAGGGTTGGACTTACTACCTTCATACACAGGTGTGTATATGTCTGGTTTCGTGAGTTTTGCGAATGCATGGTTTCCAGTATTTATGCTAGGAGCAATATTTGGAAAAGTAATGGATGATTCAGGCGCTGCTAGATCTGTAGCACATTGGATTACCAGTAAAATTGGTAAAAAAAGAGCTGTATTAGCAGTTGTAGTTGCGTGTGCTGTACTGACGTATGGTGGGGTTTCACTATTTGTTGTTGTGTTCGCTATCTATCCACTAGCTGTAGCACTATTTAGAGAGGCAAACATTTCTAGAAAATTAATTCCTGGAGCAATTGCACTCGGATCTTTCACATTTACTATGACGGCTATACCAGGAACACCACAAATTCAAAATTTAATTCCAATGAAATATTTTGGAACTAGCCCTACGGCAGCACCGATTATAGGTATTGTTGGAGCGTTGATAATGTTTGGGGTTGGAATGTATTGGATGACATACAGTGAGCGAAAAAGAACAGCTGCTGGAGATGTGTTCGTTGAATTATCAAGCAAAGTAGAAGAAATAGATTTTTCTAAACTACCAAATCCATATTTATCTATTTTGCCACTAGTAGCAGTAATTACATTGCTAAATTTGTTTGAACTAAACGTTATAGTAGCATTGCTTGCAGGGATAATTTTAGGGTTTCTCCTTAACGTAAAACGTTTTTCTAATATAGTAAAGACTTTTAATGAAGGTGCATCAGGATCAGTATTAGCGATAATTAACACTAGTGCAGCAGTTGGATTTGGAGCAGTTGTTAGAGCTTCGGCTGGATTTGAGACTTTAACAGAATTAGTTTTAGGAATTAGAGGAAATCCATTAATTTCTCAAGCAGTTGCAGTAAACGTTTTAGCAGGAGCAACCGGCTCAGCTTCAGGAGGGTTAGGAATTGCACTTGCTGCATTAGGTGATAAGTTCGTGGAATTATCAGCTGCTTCTGGAATATCTTTAGAAGCTTTTCATAGAATAGCTTCAATGTCGAGTGGAGGACTAGATACACTTCCGCATAATGGCGCAGTGTTAACTTTGCTGATTGTAACATCTATGACGCATAAAGATTCATATAAAGATATTTTTATGGTAGGATCAGTTATACCAATTTTAGCAGTAGTTGCCGGAATAATACTTGCAAGTATAGGATTAATTTAGGGAAGTTTCAAAGGTTCAAGACCTCTAGAATGAAATTGGGTCTTGAATTCATTTTTTACAAGGAGGATCTAGAAATGAATTTAAAAGACAAAGTAGTAATAGTTACTGGTGCAGCAAGAGGAATAGGTGAAGCGGTAGCACTGAAATTCACAAAAAAAGAAGCAAAGGTAGTATTGGTAGACATTGATAAAGAAAGTATAGATGCTTTGGTTAAAAAGCTAAACTCTATGGGTGGCGACGCTTTAGGAATTAAAGTGGATGTTACTAAAAAAGAAGCGGTAGAGGGAATGGTAGAAAAAGTAGTCGAGAAGTTTGGAAAAATAGATGTAATTATAAATAATGCTGGAATTACTTCTGATGCAAAACTAGTTAAAATGACGGAAGATCAGTTTGATAAAGTTATTGATGTAAATTTAAAAGGAACATATAATTGCGCTCAAGCAGTAGCACAAGTTATGGAAGCACAAGGGTATGGAGTAATATTAAACGCATCATCGGTGGTCGGAATATATGGTAATTTTGGACAAACAAATTATGCAGCTACAAAGTGGGGAGTTATTGGAATGACTAAATCTTGGGCTAAAGAGCTTGGTAAAAAAGGAATCCGAGTAAATGCGGTAGCTCCAGGGTTCATTCTAACGCCCATGACTGAAAAAATGCCTGAAAAAGTTCTAGATATGATGAAAAAGAAAGCACCAATCAATCGTCTTGGTTTGCCTGAAGACATTGCTAATGCATATGCATTTCTGGCATCTGATGAAGCATCATTTATTACGGGAACAGTTTTAAGTGTAGATGGAGGGTTGGTTTTGTAAATAAGTAAAGTTTTTATTGCGCAATGTAAACAAGACATTGCGCAATAAAAAAGTTAAAAAAATCATGAGAATATTAAATTGGTGCTTTACATTTTGCTTTTAATATGTAAATATAGAGAAGGAAAGAATAAAGAAGTATTAAAATACAAGCAGTATACGTTTTTTTTAAAAAAGTTAATTGTTAATTAAATAACAACTAATGAATAGTACCTGATATAATAAAAAAATATTGAGAGAAAGGGAAGTGGAAAATGAAGAGTAAAACTATTAATCAAATAAAAATAGGAGACAAAGCATACTTCCAAAAGACAATTACTGAAACGGATGTATACATGTATGCAGGGATTACAGGCGATCAAAATCCTGCACATATAAATGAAGTTTACGCAAAACAAACATTTTTCAAAGAAAGAATAGCGCATGGGATGTTGACAGCAGGGTTAATATCCGCGGTTTTAGGGATGCAATTACCTGGACCGGGGACAATATACTTAAAACAAGATCTAAAGTTTTTAGCACCAGTAAAGTTTAACGATACAATTAAAGCAGAAGTTGAAGTTATAGAAAAAATAACAGATAAAAACAGAATTAAGGTAAAGACAGTTTGTACAAACCAAAATGATGAAATGGTTTTAACGGGAGAAGCAACAGTAATGCCCCCAAAATAAATAATAAAAACAAAGTGACAGGAGGTAAATTTATGGATTTCAAACTATCAAATGAACACAAATTGCTTAGAACAATGTATCGTGAATTTGCAGAAGTAGAGGTGAAACCATTAGCAGAGGAAGTTGACGAGACAGAAGAGTTTCCAGTAGAAACAGTTAAAAAACTTGCGAGATATGGCTTTATGGGTATACCGATACCTAAAAAATATGGCGGTGCTGGTGCAGATAATCTTGCATATGCAATGGCTGTAGAAGAGTTATCGAAAGTTTGCGGAACTACTGGAGTAATAGTATCAGCGCATACTTCACTTTGTGCAGTGCCAATATTAGAGCATGGTACAGAAGAGCAAAAACAAAAGTATTTAATACCACTAGCTAAAGGTGAAAAATTAGGCGCATTTGGTTTAACAGAAGCTAATGCAGGAACGGATGCAGCAGCGCAGCAAACAACAGCGGTACTTGATGGAGAGCATTATATTTTAGAAGGCAATAAAATCTTTATTACAAACGCAGGGCAAGCTGATATTTATGTGATTATGGCAATGACTGATAAGAGTAAAGGGAATAGAGGAATCTCTGCTTTTATAGTTGAAGCTGGGACAGAAGGATTCACTATTGGTAAGAAAGAATCTAAAATGGGAATTAGAGGATCTGCAACTTGCGAGCTAATATTTGAGAACTGTAAAATCCCTAAGAATAATCTTCTAGGAAGAGTAGGAAAAGGCTTTGGCATCGCAATGAAAACTCTTGACGGAGGGCGCATTGGAATAGCTGCACAAGCATTAGGATTAGCGCAAGGAGCCCTAGATGAAACAGTTACTTATACTAAAGAGAGAGTTCAATTTGGAAGAGCAATTTCTAAATTCCAAAACACACAATTTCAATTAGCAACTATGGATATGAAGACAGAAGCAGCGAGACTGCTAGTATATAAAGCAGCTTTTTATAAAGACAGCAAAATGTCTTATTCAAAAGAAGCAGCAATGGCAAAATTATACGCTTCGGAAATATCAATGGAAGTTACATCTCAAGCGATTCAACTACACGGTGGTTACGGATATACAAGAGAGTATCCTGTAGAAAGAATGCATAGAGATGCTAAAATCACAGAAATATATGAAGGAACTTCAGAAGTGCAGAGAATGGTAATATCTGCGCACTTACTTAAGTAGAGGAGGAAAACTAAATGAATATAATAGTTTGTATAAAACAAGTTCCAGATACTAATGAAGTAAGGCTAGATCCTAAAACAGGAACACTTATAAGAGAAGGAGTTCCAAGCATAATAAATCCTGACGACAAAAGTGGATTAGAAGCTGCGTTAGTTTTAAAAGACAAATTTGGTGCGAAAGTTACAGTTTTAACAATGGGACCACCACAAGCAGATTTAGCATTAAGAGAAGCTCTTGCTATGGGCGCGGATAGAGCTATATTACTTACAGACAGAGCTTTTGCAGGCTCAGACACATTGGCAACTTCAAGTGTTTTGGCAAATGCAATCAGAGAAATGGACTATGACTTAATAATTGCAGGAAGACAAGCGATCGATGGAGATACAGCACAAGTAGGACCGCAGATTGCTGAGCATTTAGATATTCCGCAAGTATCTTACGTAGAAGAGTTGGAGCTAGTAGATAAATCGTTAATCATTAAAAGAGCTTTTGAAGGTGGATATTTCAAGATAAAAGCACAAATGCCATGCTTAATTACAACATTAACAGAGATGAATACACCAAGATATATGAGCGTGAGTGGAATATTTGGCGCATACAGAGAAAAAGAAGTTGAAAAATGGACAATAGAAAATATTACTATTAACAAAGAAACTATTGGGCTAAATGGTTCGCCAACAAAAGTAAAAAAATCTTTTACTAAAGGAGTTAAGGCTGCTGGCAAGAAATATGAAGTTGATCACAAAGAAGCGGCTAAAATTATAATCGAAAATCTAAAAGAAAAATATATTATCTAGTGAGGAGGATACACATTGAATTTATCAGAATATAAAGGCGTAATGGTTTTTGCTGAGCAAAGAGATGGTGAGATTCAAAAAGTTTCACTAGAACTACTAGGCGAAGGAAGAAGATTAGCAGACGAACTAAAAACAGACTTAACAGCAATTTTTTTAGGCTATAACATAAGAGACAAAGCAAAAGAGTTAATATACTATGGTGCAGATAAAGTTGTGGTTGCAGATCATGAAATTCTTGAAACGTACATGACTGAGCCATATACAAAAACAATGACTAAAATGGTTAATGAATATAAACCAGACATTATTTTAATGGGTGCAACAGCATTTGGGCGTGACTTAGCTCCTAGAGTATCTGCTAGAGTCGCTACTGGACTAACAGCTGATTGTACTTCGCTTGAAGTAGATAAAGATACGAACCTTTTGTTAATGACAAGACCAGCTTTTGGTGGAAACATTATGGCAACTATCATTTGTCCTGACCACAGACCGCAAATGTCAACAGTTAGAGCTGGTGTTATGATAAAATTAGATAGAGATGAAAGCAAAAAAGGTGAAGTAGTTGACTATAACATCTCTCTATCTAGTGATGATATGAAGGTAGAAATATTAGAAATAGTAAAAGAAGAAAAAACTAAGGCAAATATTGAAGATGTAAATATATTGGTATCAGGTGGGCGTGGAGTCGGTAAGAAAGAGAATTTCGATATACTAGAAGAATTAGCGAACGAATTTAACGGGTTGGTATCTGGATCAAGAGCTACAGTAGATGCTGGCTGGATAGACAGAAGCCGACAAGTTGGACAAACAGGGACAACAGTTAGACCAGATTTATACTTTGCTTGTGGAATTTCTGGAGCAATACAGCATCTTGCAGGAATGGAAGAGTCGGAATTTATTATTGCAATAAATAAAAACGCAGATGCACCAATATTTGATGTTGCAGATTTAGGTATCGTTGGTGACTTGCATAAAGTTATACCAGCGGTTATAGAAGAACTTAAGAAAGCCAAAAAAGAAGAAACACAATAATTTAAAATATGCACTATCTCTACATGTTTAATTGTTTTCTCACCCTCTCGCATATCCACGCCATTTTTAGGCAGGATATGCGAGTTTTTTGTATAAGACTTGCGATATGATGAAACTATAGTATAATATATACGGAAACAGGTTTAGAAAAAATCAAATAAAATAGGTAAAAAGTGGTGACGTTATGTTATTAGTTATAGACGTTGGAAACACAAATATAGTGTTGGGAGTATATAATGGGGAAAAGCTATTAGACTCTTGGAGAATTGACACGGATGAGAACAAGACATCTGATGAATATAGCATGCTTATAAATCAATTATTTTTATTTAGTGGAATTGAAATAAAAGAAATTAAGGATATAATTATTTCTTTTGTAGTACCGAATATTAGACATTCATTAGGCAACACTATAAGAAAGCTATTTGATAAAAAGCCATTAATAGTAGGACCTGGAATTAAAACAGGGATGAACATTAAAATTGATAACCCTAAACAGGTAGGAGCAGATCGTATAGTTAACGCTATAGCAGCTTATGAAAAGTACGGTGGACCATTAATTGTTGTTGATTTTGGGACAGCTACAACTTTTTGCGCGATTTCAGAAAATGGCAGTTATTTAGGAGGTACAATTGCGCCGGGTATTAAAATATCGGGAGATGCTCTGTTTGAGAAGGCGGCAAAATTACCAAGAGTAGAACTTATTAAACCAGGAAAAACAATTTGTAAAGATACGGTAAGTAGCATACAATCAGGCATTATTTATGGATACGTAGGGTTGGTAGACAATATTGTAAGCAAGATGATTTCGGAGCTAAATGTAGATAAAGTTAAGGTAATAGCAACTGGTGGATTTGCTACATTAATAGCTAGCGAAACAAAATGGATACATGTTGTAGATAGATTACTTACTTTAGAAGGATTAAGAATCATATTTAATAGAAATGCGAAGTAGATAAGAATAAAGCAGACAATTGCTGTAAAGAATGGCAGGATGTATTATGAAAAAAGACAAAGTGAAATTCGAAAAAAATATTATGTTAGCCCCAATGGCAGGTATTTCCGACTTGCCATTTCGAATTATCTGTAGCATGATGGGCTGCGACGTCGTTTATTCAGAGATGGTCAGTGCAAAAGCACTCTATTACAAAGACAAGAAAACTGAAAAACTATTAGAAATAAGCAAAAATGAAAGCCATGTAGCAGTGCAGATATTTGGATCAGATGCAAAGATTATGGCAAAAGCAGCATACACTCTTAATAGTAGAGAGAATGCCATACTAGATATAAATATGGGATGCCCAGCACCTAAGATAATAAAAAATGGTGACGGAAGCGCGTTGATGAAAACACCAAAACTAGCAGGAGAAATAATAAAGGCAGTAGTAAAAGAATCAATAAAGCCTGTTACAGTAAAGATTAGAAAAGGATGGGACAGCGGCAGTGTTAATGCTGTAGAAATTGCTAAAATAGCAGAAGAAAATGGAGCTAGTGCTGTAGCAGTTCATGGAAGAACAAGAGAACAATTTTACACCGGGAAGGCAGATTGGGATATAATTAAGCAAGTAAAAGATGCTCTTTCAATACCAGTTATTGGTAATGGAGATGTATTTGGAGCACAGAGTGCTAAAGCTATGTTTGATTACACGAATTGTGATGCAATTATGGTTGGTAGAGGAGCACAGGGAAATCCGTGGATATTTAGGCAAATTAATGAGTATGTAAACACAGGTGAATTACTAAAAGTCCCTACGCTAAAAGAACGCATAGAAACAGTTATAAATCACATGGATTTATTGATTGACTGTAAGGGCGAGTATATAGGAATACGTGAAATGAGAAAGCATATAGCGTGGTACATTAAAGGATATAAGAACTCAGCAAGAATAAGAGATGACGTAAACAGAATTAATACGGCAGAAGAAATGAAGACAATCTTAAATGATTATTTATCAGAAAATTTCTTCTATCGTGGTACAAAGTCTTGACAAATTGTATTGTCTACCTTATAATGACTACGCGAAGCGTACAAAATTTCGTCAAAATCCACCAATTGAACATGATTAAAGATTTTGATATAATAACTACATTGTATAAGGAACAATAGAATTAACGATAAGAATTAGCATAAAAATGTAATGAATAAAATATAGATGTATTAATAAATCTAGTATTATAATAAAAAAGGGTGAAGGAGTGCAGTTGAATGTTTGGAAGAGAAGTGGTATTAACGAAAAAGGGGCTAAGCAAAATAGAAGGTGAAATTGAGTATTTAAAAACGGTCAGAAGAAAAGAAGTATCAGAAAGAATTAAACAAGCTATAGCTTTTGGAGATTTAAGTGAGAATGCAGAATATGATGAAGCTAAAAATGAACAAGCGCAAGTAGAAGAAAGAATTACTAAGTTAGAAAATATGCTTAAGGGCGCAACCATTATAGATGAGAATAATATTGATACCGATGTCGTAAATATTGGATCTAGAGTGGTAGTTAAGGACGTAGAAGACAACGAGGAAATGGAATATACAATTGTAGGCTTAACAGAGGCAGATCCATATGAACTAAAAGTTTCTAATGAATCCCCTATAGGAAGAGCTCTTATCGGGAAAAGAGTTGCTGATTTAGTAGAAATTATAATTCCAGATGGGAAGATTAACTATAAGATTCTTGAGATTAAAAGGTAATGGTAGTGTAAAGTAATTTATGAAAACTTGAGCCCAAAGAAAAACCGCAAAAATAACTTCGAAAAGTGAGAA
>JAJOKQ010000129.1 GCA_021129785.1 Clostridiales bacterium
TTTACTGTTTTTTCTGTTATAATAATATAATATGAGAGAAGGTGTAATAAATCGCTAATTTAACTGCACAAAATGGAATAAAATACTCAGTAAAATTAATATACAATATCCCCATGGAAGAGGAAACTCACTGTTTTTTTTCTGATTTATTTGGAAAGCTAACAACCTTTACTAATAGAATAGATGACGAAGGCATATTAATTCAAATGGAAATTGACATAAATGAAGAAATAGGAAAATTTGGAAAATTCAGAGATGTGCCAACTAAACGAGAGATTGAAAAATACTTACCAATAGTTTTCGAAAGTGATACGTACCTTTATAGCGACATTGTATTTTTAACAAATATAGTTGGTGAATACTTAAGGAAAGAACTATTCTACAAGAGGGAAATATCTAACAGCCTTGAAAAGTTAAACAAAATACTATCTAAAAAAGAAGAATTAATGGAAATTATTGTAACCAACTTAGTGCAATCAAGTAGAAAATAATGAAAGGAACTTTACCTTGTTACCTAAAATCAACAAAAACATAACTGAATATTTTGCTGACAAGCCATACTTAAATATACATAAAATACCTGATAAAGTAAGCAAAAGAAGAAAACTCTTTTGTAAAGGGCAAGTGAAAATATACGACAACCCCAAAATGAGGAAATTCGTAACACTATCTGTAAAAGGCTATAATGTTTATCAGTACGATTTTGGAATTGCGTACCCTTTGAGAACCAAGGCTTATCCTATGTTTATTTATCAAATTATAACTACACCAAGGAGAGTTCTTGCATTAACGCATTATGCAACTAATATTAAGGATGTGTTTGAATCTAATGAGGGGTTAGTAAAATTACTAGAAACTGATACTAAATACGCTGATATCCTCCTTAAACCTTTTGAACCGCAAGAGTTTTTAAAAAAAGATATTGTTAAAAACAGCTTTAATGGCTTAGTCAGAACTCATGATGTTAATACCGCGCATGAAAAAATAGTAGATTTGTTTGAAATTTGGTATAGTGGACTGGACAATCTAGAAAGCGATCCATCAAATAGTATAGTCTCTAATTATACTATGTGGGCAGACCAATTCAGAAATAGTTTCTACTATCAAGATTACGGATTTAACGTTGTAAGCAGGTATTTAGGAATTAAATGGACCAAGGAAGTATTTGAGAAATATGTATTTGAGATACTTAATCCTATGTGACTAAGTAGAAGTAAAAATACTACCTCTATTGTAGAAACTTCAGTTAAAAAAATTTCATCCTTTTAATCAGGAGGTATTTTAGTGAAAATATTATTATCTGTTTTTATCATTTTTTTGATTTTATCGAATGGTACGTTTGTTAACGCATATGAAGATGAAACTAGCGCGGTTATTGAAAGAGCGAGGGTATTAAGTGTATCGGAAAACAATGAAACTGACATATCTGGGGTTGATAAAATTGTCGTTGAAATTGAAATATTAACAGGAGAGCTGAAAGGCACTGAATTCGATATTATCCACGCCTTAACTGGAAGCTTTGCATATGATATTATGCCCAAACGAGGAGATAGAATTTTAGCAATAGTTGAAGAATTAAACGAAGGAGAAGTTGAGGTCTATATTAAAGATTACGTTAGAGATACATATGTCTACTCTGTATTAGCATTGTTTGTGATACTACTTTTACTAGTTGGAAGAAAAACTGGTTTCAAGGCGCTAATTACAATTGTTTTAACAATAATTATGGTTATTAAGTTCTTGCTTCCAGGCATGCTAAAAGGCTATAGTCCTATTATGTTAACTATAGTAACATGTTTTGTTGTTACAATAATCACTATATTACTTGTTGGAGGGCTAACAAAAAAGAGCCTAGCAGCAATTGTTGGAGTGTTTGGAGGAGTGTTTTGGGCGGGGGTTATTACATATGTAGTAGGTTCACAGGTTAAATTGACTGGGCTTTCCGGCGAGGAAGCTACAATGCTAATGTTTATTCCTCAAAATATTGATTTCGACTTTAGAGGATTACTGTTTTCCGGAATTATTCTGGGGGCCTTAGGTGCAGTAATGGATGTAGGGATGTCAATAGCATCTTCGATGGATGAGGTTAAAAAAGCAAACGAGCATATTACTCCTAAAGAATTAGTAAAGGCAGGAATGTGCGTTGGTAGAGACATTATGGGGACTATGTCAAACACCCTTATTTTAGCTTATACAGGTAGTGCAATTCCTCTTATTTTATTATTCATGGCGTATGATGTAAGTTTTATTGAAATAATAAACCTAGACATTATTGCCTCGGAAATTATAAGGGCATTTGCCGGAACAATAGGATTAATTCTTACGGTACCTATTACGGCATTATGCAGTGGGTTTTTGTATTTAAAAACAGAACCAAGATGATCAATAATATAAAAATAATTTTTAATAGACCATTGTTTTTTTTAAGTTTTTCTCTTGCTATTGGTATAATGCTTAGTCGTGTTTCTGGATTCATTTATGGTGGAAACTGGATATTAGTTCTTCTTCTATTATCATTGTTGGCAACTTTAATTTTTGAGAAGGTTACTCTATTAGTTATAGGAATTTTAGTAGCTTTATTAGGTAGTTTTTTATATGGAATTAGCTTGCACTCAGAGTTGATTAATTTTGATTTAACATCAAATAATACAAGCATTGTCGTCGAAGTCTTAAGTGCTCCTACGATTAGGAGAAACAAACTAGAAGTTGACGTAAAAATTAAGCAGATACAAAAAAAAGATTTAATAACTGATATTAACGAAAAAGTTAAAGTTAAAGTTAATGTTAATGATGAACATGAAGAAAAAGTAAGAAGGATTTTGAGTGTTGGCAACTTTGTAAGGATAAACAAAGTTACTAATCAGAACACATTGGTATACCTAGATGGGTACAACTTATATTTAAAGAGCAATAATATTCATGTAGTACTTGAAGTTAATGCAGAACATGTACATTTAATAAAGACAGAAAATAAATATAGTTTTACTTCTCTTAGCCTTACATTTAAGAAATATGTTGAGGGATTTTTCGATATTACTATACAACGTCCATATAATAATGTAGTCAAGAGTGTTCTATTTGGTAATCAAGGCTATATGTCGAAGGAAACACTAACTAATTACTCTAGAAGTGGAACTGCACATATTATTGCAGTGTCAGGACTACATATAGGCATTATCGTGATTATTTTGGGGAAAATGTTTGATTTCGCGGGCATAAACAAAAATAAGCAACTACTGTTTACGATGCTATTGCTTTTTTTCTATGCATATACATTGAATTTCCCAACTTCTGTAGTTAGGGCAGGTGCAATGTACTTCTTATATGTAGTGTCATATTTTACGAATAGGCGTTATGATTCTGTTAATAGTCTTTTTTTAATTGCTTTTGTAGCCTTGCTTTTTAATCCACTTAGTTTATTTTCAGTTTCATTTCAGCTTTCTTTTATGGCGACTTTTAGTATTTTGATTTTTTATCCCATTATATATAATAAACTAAATAAAATGCCAGAGGCTTTAAATAAACTCTTAGCAGTTTCAATAAGTGCGCAAATTGGAACCATGCCAATTATCGCATATCACTTTAATCATATATCAATTATCTCGTTAGTAGCTAACTTACTTATCGTACCTACTATAGGAGTTTTAATTTCTTTGGCAATAGTCAGTGTAATGGTAAGTTTAATGTCATTTCATATAGCTTCTTTTATTAGCTTGATAACTAATGGATTATTGATTTATATAGATTTAACAGTAATTAAATTGGCTGAGCTACCGTTTAGCAGTATTGAAATAAATGATATTGGGCAAATATATATTATTCTATATTATATTACGTTAATTGCTCTGTATTGCTGGTCAAGGTATAAATCAAAAACAAGTAGAAAGTTGGACTATGTATGAGTTACAAAGAGGTAATAAAAGATATAAAATTGAATCAAACTGGAAATTTGTATTTGTTTTATGGAGAGGAAACATACTTGCTAGAAGAAACAATAAAACTAATGAAACAACATATTCTTGATCCTGATTTTGAAAGCTTGAATTTAAGCGTAATTGAAGGAAAGGCTTTTTCAGCAAATAAATTAATAGACGCATGTGAAACACTTCCATTTATGTCGGATAAAAAAATAGTTATTGTTAAAGAGAGTGAGGCTTTTAGTGGAAAAAAGAAAGTTATGTCAGATATAGAAGAAAAAAGATTGATTGAATATATTTCTGACATGCCAGAATTTACTTGTCTCATTTTTTGTGAAGGTGATACAGTAGATGCAAGACGTAAATTAATAAAAGAAGTCAAAAAAAACGGGAAAATTATTAAATTTGATAGATTAAATGAAAGAGAGTTAAGAAAGTGGATAGTAAAGACAATAAAAAAGCAGAAAAAAATGATTAAGGAAAAAGAACTTTCAAACCTAATTAGCCAATTTGATTATTTTGGGAAAAATTCTGAGCAGTCTATGTTAGATGTAAAGAATGAGATAAACAAGCTAACCTCGTACATGGGGGAAGCGGTGGATGTTAAGCAAGAACATATAAGCGCAATTATAACACCAAAATTTGAAAATGACATTTTTAAGTTACTTGATTCAATAGCTAATAAAAACTTAAAAGAATCATTAAAGCGGTTAGCTTACATGTTAAGCGAAGGCGAACCAGTAATGAAATTGATGTTTATGTTAAGCAAGCAAGTAAAAAATATTCTTATAGTAAAAGAGTTGTTAGATGAAGGATACTCGTCAAAGCTAATTGCGTCTAAAGCCAAGATTCATCCTTTTGTTGTTTCTAAACATATGGCGCAGTGTAGATTATTTTCTTCTAGTAAACTAAGAAAATTATTGAGCTATTCAGTTAAAATGGATAGTAGTATCAAATCAGGAAAACTAACAGAAAGGCTTGCTATAGAATTATTGGTTGTAGAGATGTGTAAGTAATAATAGTCAGTGAACTCGTTTAGCTATGCTGAACATTGAGGATTCAGATATATACAAAAAAAGATCCAAAAAAGCAAAAAAAGCGTACATACGTACGCTTTTTGTATATAATACCGAGACACGGCTTTTTTTAGAACGTTAACTACTGAGCTTTTAACAATCTTTTCGCAAGTCTAGACACTTTTCTTGATGCACGTGATTTGTGAATAACTCCTTTTGAAGCTGCTTTCTTAAGTTTTTTCTCAACTAATTTTAATTGTTTTTTAGCATCATCTAACTTGTTATTGTTAATTGCTAATTCAAAACTTTTAACTGCAGCCTTAAGTTTTGATTTTACAACTTTGTTTAGAGCTGTTTTTTTAGCACTCACTTTTATTCTTTTTTTAGCGGATTTAATATTTGCCAATCTATTCACCCCCTTGCAAGGTCATTAACATAGTAATTTTATCAGAAAAAAAAGTAAAAAGCAATATAAAATATAAGAAAATAATCTCGAATTCTAGCTTGCGGGAATAAATTCCTAGGTATTTAGAAGTCTAATTCTGCTAAAGCTATGTCTGGCACTCATTTGTACCGTAAAACTTTTTTTTGAAAATATCTATAAAATTCTTTTTTCATAATAATCACTATAATACTTATTGAAATAGTGCATTAAGAATCAAGAATGAAAGGCGGTCACCTTTTGATTAAAAAGAAGCGGAAAAACCATCAGAACTTAATAGTATTGTTACTAGCTTTGCTATTGATTGCCGGATCGGTGATAACATTTTCGCAGCAGAAACTTGGAAATACCGTAGTGAGTGTGAATAGAGTAGTCAAAAATATTTATAGTTTTCTAGCAAAAAGTATATTTAGTATAGATATCAGCGAGCCCATAACGTTTATTCAAACGCAATTTACTGCTTCTGCTATATATAGCAATAGCGAAGTGTATGTAACAAGTATTAAAAAAGAAAACAATCTTACTGTAAACGATGTAAAAGAGCAACCTACAAACCTAAATTCAGTTAATGTAGTGCAAGCAAATACTGATCAATAAAATGAGCATACTAATAATGGTGATGTTTATGAGTAGAATGGAAATGAAAAAAAATATAAAGAAAAGATAGCGAATCAAGAGAGCTTTATTTATGTTTATTTTAGTAATGATGTTTGTAGGAATAATAACTACAGATTACGTTCTTAGAACTATGTTGGCTTTAAATGATGAAAAAAGAGTTATGGGCTACATATTGAGAGGCAATACCCATAAAGTTCAACTTATGGGAAGTGAAATAATAATTGAGCAGGACGTATTTTTAAGTAGATTAAATGATATGGTTCTTTGGGTTTCGGAATCATTGAGTCCTTCTTTTACTAGGATAATGGAGATGTTTACAACTAAGCAGTAAATTCAAAGTATAGGAGATGAACTATTACTGAACAAAAAACATATATTTATATCATAGTGAAATATTTTGTGGTATAATTTACGAAGTTATGTGAAACAAAGGAGAGAATAATATGGCAAGCGATAGACAAAATAAGATTCGTAACTTTTCGATTATAGCACATATTGACCATGGTAAATCTACATTGGCTGATAGGTTGATTCAACATACAGGCTTAGTACAAATTAGAGATATGCAGGCACAATTATTGGACAATATGGATCTTGAAAGAGAAAGAGGAATCACTATTAAGCTTCAAACGATTAGACTAGAATATCAAGCACTAGATGGTGAAGTATATTACTTAAATTTGATTGATACACCTGGACATGTAGACTTTACATACGAAGTATCAAGAAGTTTAGCTGCATGTGAAGGAGCAATATTAGTTGTAGATGCAGCTCAAGGAATCGAAGCTCAAACTCTTGCTAATGTTTATTTGGCTTTAGATCAAGACTTGGAAATTATTCCAGTAATCAACAAAATTGATCTGCCAAGTGCTAGACCAGATGAGATTAAGACAGAAATAGAGGACATTGTAGGATTAGATGCAAGCGAAGCGCCACTAATCTCTGCAAAAGAAGGCATAAATATTAGAGACGTACTAGAAGCTATAGTTAAAGATGTACCTCCTCCAAGTGGAGATGAAAAAGCATCTATAAAAGCTCTTGTATTTGACTCGTATTATGACAACTATAAGGGTGTAATTGCCTATGTGCGTGTAAAAGACGGGGTAATAAGAAAAGGCACAATAATTAAAATGATGGCTACAAATAGAGAATTTGAAGTAACGGAAGTAGGAATCCATGCACCTTCTGCTGTAGAAGTTCCTGAACTTAGAGCAGGAGATGTTGGTTACGTTGCGGCTAGTATTAAAGACGTTAAATATTGTAGAGTAGGCGACACAATAACAGATGCAGAATACCCAGCAGATGAAGCACTTCCAGGATATAGACAAGTCACACCAATGGTTTATTGTGGAGTGTATCCAGCTGAAGGAGAAAAATATGAAGATGTTAGAGATGCATTAGCAAAACTGCAAGTTAATGATGCAGCGCTTGTATTTGAAGCAGAAACTTCTGTAGCATTAGGTTTTGGTTTTAGATGTGGATTTTTAGGGCTTCTTCACATGGAAATTATTCAAGAAAGACTAGATAGAGAATTTGACTTGGATATAATTACGACAGCGCCAAGTGTAATATACAGAGTTACAAGACATAATAACGAGGTAGAAATGATACAAAATCCAGCCAACTTGCCTAAGATACAAGAGATTTATAAAATAGAAGAACCAATTGTAAAAGCGAGCATAATGGTGCCAACTGATTACGTTGGAGCAGTAATGGAAATATGCCAAAACCGTAGAGGCAATTTAGATAATATGGAATACATTGATGAAAAGAGAGTAATTCTTCATTACGATTTACCTTTAAATGAAGTTATTTATGATTTCTTTGATGCATTGAAATCTAGAACAAAAGGCTATGGATCGCTAGATTATGAATTTAAAGGATATAGTGAATCTAAACTTGTGAAATTAGACATATTGATTAATGACGAACAAGTAGACGCACTATCATTTATTGTACATGAAAGTAAAGCCTACGCAAGAGGAAAAGTAATGTGCGAAAAGATGAAAGGTGAAATTGCAAAACACCAGTTTCCAATTCCTATACAAGCAGCTATTGGGCAAAAGATTATAGCAAGAGAAACAATTAGAGCACTAAGAAAAGACGTAACTGCCAAATGCTACGGCGGAGACATTACAAGAAAGAAAAAGCTACTAGAAAAGCAGAAAAAAGGAAAGAAAAGAATGAGGCAAGTAGGGAATGTAGAAGTGCCTCAAAAAGCGTTTATGTCGGTGCTGAAACTTGACAGATAGCTTATAAGTGACGAGGGGCGGGGTTAGTGACAACTTTTAAGGAGGAATTCAAAGAAGTTTTCAACAACTCCGTCCCCTTATTATTTAAGAAAATGAGGCGGAGATAATGAGTGAAATAAAGAAAATAGCACTGTACATCCATATCCCTTTTTGTGAAAGCAAATGCTACTATTGTGACTTTAATTCTTTTTCAGGCAAACATGAATTAATTGAAACATATACTAATGCGCTGATTAAAGAAGTAAATCACTATAGAGAAAAACTAAGTCAATATGAAATTAGTACGATTTTTTTTGGAGGGGGAACTCCATCTATTTTAGCAAGCAATCAGATTTCATTAATAATGGAAAGTATATTGAGCAATTTCAATATAAGTAAAAATGCTGAAATTTCTATAGAAGCTAACCCGGGAACACTCAACAAACTGAAACTACAATCTTATCGCGATAGCGGAATCAACCGTTTGAGTATGGGATTGCAATCATGCAATGCTGCTTACCTCAAAGGACTAGGTAGAATACATACATTTGAAGAATTCGTTTCCAACTTAGAAGATGCAAGGAAAGTAGGATTTACAAACATCAATGTAGATTTAATGTTTGCACTGCCTAACATGAAGATAAAAGAATGGGAAAATTGCTTAATTCAAATTAACAACTTAGAAATACCTCATATTTCTGCATACAGTCTTATTTGGGAAGAAGGAACTAAGTTTCAACAGTTAAAACAAGGCGGCTACATTAAACTTATTGACGAAGATGAAGAACTAGAAATGTATCACTTAACTATAGAATACCTTAACAGCAAAGGATATTCACATTATGAAATATCAAACTACGCAAAAAAAGGTTACGAGTGTAAGCATAACATCACCTACTGGAAGAATCAAAACTATTTAGGGTTAGGAGCGGGAGCTCATTCGTATTTTGAAAATAGACGATTTAATAATGCAAATAGGATTGAAGACTACATAGATTTAATAAGTAAGGAGCATAGTACAGCAGAAAATATTTTGCGCATATCACGATCAGATGAAATAAGCGAAACAATGTTTTTAGGCTTAAGAATGACTGAAGGAATAGTAGTCGAGGAGTTTGTAAAAAGATTTAATGAATCACCATTTACTATATATAGAAATGAATTAGATAAACTTAGAGAACAGAAACTAATATTTTTTGATGACAAC
>JAJOKQ010000155.1 GCA_021129785.1 Clostridiales bacterium
TAAGATGGTTTGTAAGTGCTATATCAATTTACGTTATAGCATCGTTATTTTCTGGCATTAGCTTAACAGGATTTAGTCCTGCATTAATAGCAGCTTTGATTCTTGGCGTTATAAATACTTTCATTAGACCATTACTAATTTTTTTTACATTACCTATAAACATTTTGACTTTAGGATTGTTTACATTTGTTATTAATGGATTAGTATTAAAACTAACATCAATTTTAGTCGTTGGTTTTTACGTGAGAGGTGTTTGGATAGCTATAATTGGAGCGATTTTTATTAGTATTGTAAACATGTTAATAGGAAGTGTAGTAGGAGTTAAGGAAGATTGAGTATAACTTGTGAAAAAGTTTTAATATTAAAGGAGCTACAAGTTAGAATTGTAGCTCCTTTATGTTAGTTGTTTGTATCATTACTACTTTCACTTTGATCATTATTTGTTTCACTATCAATGTTCTCTTCATTAGTATTCTCATCAGAGTCTTCTATGATTTCTGCATTAGGATCACCTAGAGTATTATCTAGTAAGAAATCAATAAAAGGAATGTCAAGTGACCAGTCAATAAGAGGATCGAAATACTCAGTTGGCAATTCATAAACAAAATCACGTGGCTTTATAAAAACATAGTTCTCGGGATTTACAGGGATATTACCATCAGCATCACGTAGAATATGCTCTTCAGGAACGAAAGGAATACGTCTCCTAGTGAATACTCTTGACTCGATTTCCCAAGGCGGAGTAAATTCAGTAGCCAGTTTGCCACTTGGTGCATGAATGTCTGCAAGGACGTGTACATCACAATACTCAGTTGGTTGAGTTCCACGTATGAATTTCTCGGTTCGTACTGTGCTACCGCGAGGGTCATTGTGACAGTGGATTGTTGGCAATTTCCCTGATTTTGTACAAACCTGAACGCGAACAATATTCTCAGGTTCGGAAAACTCTTTAGACTCATAGTCTTCATGAACTCTAGCCATTATTTTTTGCCATAGCATAGCAGTGATACGGCTGCCTTCACTCATTTCTGCTGGTATGTCAAATCCAATCCATACACCCCCAACATAGTATGGGGTGTATCCAACAAACCAAGCATCTTTTTTGTCGGAAGTTGTTCCTGTTTTACCAGCAACAGGAATCTCAGAATTACGTTTATCAAGCTTAGCACGTGTTCCTGTTCCAGAGTCGACGACGGTTTTTAGCATATCAGTAACAATAAACGCAACTTGCGGTGTTATAACTCTTTCGAACGTAGGCTTGTTGTTTAACAAGAGATTACCATGTCTATCGTATACTTTGGTAAAAGATATAGGAGTGC
Source organism: Clostridiales bacterium (assembly GCA_021129785.1). GTDB lineage: Bacteria > Bacillota > Clostridia > Peptostreptococcales > NVVX01. The sequence goes on from JAJOKQ010000155.1 coordinate 1,320, forward strand.
TATGCACACCAGAGTTCGCTAAAACTGCATATGCAGTTGTAAGTTCAAGCGGTGTAATTCCGAGAGTCATTCCACCTAAAGCAGTTGAATAAGTTTCATCGCTAAACTTCAATCCATTACGAATAAATGGGTCAGAGCTTTTAACTACTGTTGTGATACCCATCTTCTCCATATAATCAAACATTACTTGTATAGACGAAGCTTTATCAGCAGACAGCATGTCAGTAAGTATCACCGTAGCTACATTACTAGACCATTGTATTGCTTCTCTAACAGTTATGAGTCCCCAATACTTATCTCTATACCAATTACTTGGCCAAGGAATCTCAGGTGTTTCATTATTGAAATAAACTGGGATATCGTCAATAACGGTTGATGCTGTAAAACCACGATCTATTGCTGGGGTAAACGTACTTATAGGTTTAATAGCTGATCCTGGTTGACGTGGATGCAAAGCTCGATTAAATATTTTTTGACCTTCAGTCATTCTGCCACCGACAATTGCCTTTATTTCGGAGGTTCTATAATCAATGATAACCATTGCAGCCTGAGGTTGTACATTGCCCTGATTATCTAGAATGAAATTTCCTTCGCTGTCGAGTAGAGTATCTGGAAAGTTTTCAACATTATTAAATTCTTCTTCGAGAATTTTTTGCATGTTGACATCAATAGTACTATATATTCTTAATCCGCCAGCGCGAAGCAAGTTCTGAGCTTCGTCTCTAGTATGTCCTAGTTCAAGAAAAGCAGCAATTACGTCTTTTTCAACTAAATCGGCAAAGTAAGATGATATATTTTCTGCTACAAAGCGGTTTGGATTAAGGTTAGCACGTATATCTTCTTTAACTGCCTGTTCATATTCACTTTTGGTAATAAAACCTAATCTTTTCATATTACTAAGAACTAATTGTTGGCGAGCAAGAGAATTTTCATTAAAGACAATTGTGTAAGTTAAGTCAGAATCGTCTAAAACATAGTGTTCATCTGTGATGTTCTCTTTCCTAAGTGTTCTAAGTGGTGAATTTCTAGATGGATTACGAGTAATACCGGCAATTAGAGCTGCCTCTGCTATGGTTAGTTCGCTGACATCCTTTGAAAAATATATATCTGCAGCAGCCTGAACACCACTAGCTCCACTGCCCAAATATATTGTATTTAAGTAATATTCGAGTATTTGTTGTTTCGAGAGATGTCTATCTAATAGAATCCCATAGTATGCATCTCTTATTTTTCTTTCTAAAGTTTGCTCGCTAGTTAAAAAAAGCAATTTAGCTAATTGTTGATTAATAGTGCTTGCTCCTTGCCTTGATCCTGTTCTAAGATTAGTCCATGCTGCGCCGAGAATACGCTTTGGGTCAATGCCAAAATGCGAATGAAATCTTTCGTCTTCTATGGCAATGAAAGCATTTTTTAAAATAGTAGGGATTTCATTGTAACTAATAATGCTACGATGACTCTCGCCCTTTATTTGTTCTATTACGTTACCCTCGGAGTCTAAAATATATGAAGTTACATATAGAAGATCAGAAATATTTGTTGTATTAATTGGCGGGGTATCATTAATAATTGACACAACATAACCTAAGACAGCTCCACCAGCAGCAAAAGTTACTAGAAATACTAGTACTACTAAAACTCTAAAGATACTTATTTTTTTTGTCTTGTTTTTTTTGTTTTTCTGTTTGTTTGGGTCTGTTCTTTTTCTCGCAGACATAGAAAAACCTCCATTTCAATGCTTAGTGCATGATATTAAGTGTTAAATCAAAATTATTATAACACATTCTCATGTTTAAGTGAAATTACACAGATATCTAGGACTTTATGTAGAGCCTATAAATCTTGATAAAGCGTATATTTTAACGCATTCATAGAGGATACTATAGTTTGTGTATTTTCACAGTGCTTGATACTTGACGAAAAATATGCTACGATTAGAAAAAATATGGTGTGATGTCCAACAACACTAAATACTGGAGTGAGTAAAAATGATTGATGTGCAAGAACAAATGAAAATAATTAAAAATGGTGTTGCTGAGTTAATAAGTGAAGAAGAATTAATTAGCAAACTAAAGAAATCAAAAGAAAAAAATATTCCGTTAAAAATAAAGTTAGGACTAGATCCCTCTGCGCCTGACATACATATAGGGCATACTGTTGTTTTGAGAAAACTAAAATCCTTTCAAGACCTAGGACACCAAATTATTATAATCATTGGTGACTATACAGGAATGATAGGTGATCCGACAGGAAAATCAGCAACGAGAAAGAAATTATCTGAAAAAGAAGTTGACAAAAACGCCAAAACATATACAGAACAAATTTTTAAGATACTAGACCCTGAAAAAACTATTGTTAGATTTAATGGAGAATGGTTTTCTAAGATGAATTTTATAGAAGTAGGCGAGTTGGCGGGGAAATATACAGTAGCTAGAATGCTAGAGAGAGACGACTTTAAAAAACGATTTAAAAACGGGCAGGCGATATCAATACTCGAATTTCTTTATCCTTTAATGCAAGGTTATGATTCAGCAGCTATTGAAGCTGATGTTGAATTAGGAGGAACAGATCAAAAATTTAATAACTTAATGGGTAGAACCATTCAAAAAGAATACGGTAGGGAACAACAAGTAGTTTTGCTTATGCCTCTTCTAGAAGGTACAGATGGTATAAAAAAAATGAGCAAGAGTCTAGACAATTATATTGGTATTGATGAAAATCCAAATGATATTTATGGGAAAACAATGTCTATTCCTGATGAATTAATAATAAGATACTTTAAACTTACAACAAATGTACATCCGGATGAAATCGAAAATATGCAAAATCAAATGAACGAAAATACAATAAATCCAAGAGATTTAAAGATGAAACTTGCAAAAGAATTAGTGAGACAGTACTTTAGTGAAAATCAAGCATTAGAAGCAGAACTACATTTTATTTCTCTTTTCCAAAAAGGAAAAGTACCTGCTGAGATTCCAGTAGTAAAAATTGAGGGAAAAGACCTAGTAGACGGAAAAATAATGATTGGAAAACTAGTTTATTGTATTGGATTTGCACCAAGCAACAGTGAGGCTAGAAGATTAGTTAAACAAGGTGCTGTAAGGATAGATGGGAAAAAAATAGATGATTGCGAGCTAGAAATTGAAGAAGGCATGATAATTCAGGTGGGAAAACGTAAATTTGCTAAACTATACAAATAACCTGCTACGACTAGGAAAGATTCTTTTATAATTAGTGCGAATAAAAAAAGATAATGATGGGAATATTACACTGATGCAAGCAAATACTATGTTGATGAACAAAGTTGCTTCTGATGTAGCGCTTACAATACAAGATCATTTTAGTAAAATAAAGACTACGTCTGAACGAATTCCTCTAGGAAATGTCTTAGGGAGCCAATTGCTTGCCCAACATGGAGCAAAAATAGAATTGGAAGTCACGCCGCTTGGAATGGTTAATGTTAACTTTGGAACAGAATTTGAACACTCAGGAATAAATCAGACTAGACATAGAATTTATTTGATTATTCATAGTACGGTAAGAGTAATTGTACCATTTAGCTCGAATACAACTGAGGTTACTACATATGTGCCAATTGCGGAAACAATTATAGTAGGCCGTGTTCCAGTAAACTACGTAAATGTTCCAAAAAACGAAATGATGAATATAGTTTCGTTATATGAAGATACGAGGTAGAGGTGAGTTTATGGCAAATAGGGCAATTTTAGCAGGAATGAATAAAACGGGAGAAGTGACGAATATAACGATTGAAGAATCAATGCAAGAACTAGAAGAGCTTGCAAAAGCAGCTGGTGTTGAAGTTATTGCGACGACTACTCAAAAAAGAGAAGCTGTTCGTGCTGCTACGTATTTAGGAAAAGGGAAAATAGAAGAAATTAAAAATATCTGTGAGACTATGGAAATCAATTTAGTCATTTTTAATGACGAATTGTCAGGTTCACAAATTAGAAACCTAGAGGAAATTCTTGAAGTTGACGTTATAGATAGAACTTCAGTAATACTAGACATTTTTGCTAAGAGTGCAAAAACTAACGAAGCGAAACTTCAGGTCGAGCTAGCACAATTAAAATATCTTCTGCCTAGACTTGTGGGAATGGGGAAAAAACTATCAAGATTAGGAGCGGGAATAGGTACAAGAGGTCCTGGTGAAACAAAACTAGAAAGCGATAGAAGGCATATATTAAAGAAAATAGATTTTATTAAAGACCGTCTAAAAGATATTAAAAGAGTTCGTTCTGTACAGCGAACTAAAAGAGAAAAAGCAGAAATACCGATAGTTGCTTTGGTTGGGTATACCAATTCTGGAAAGTCGACATTAATGAATACCCTGCTTAAAAAGAATGAGGATTGTGACTTAGAAAAGCAAGTTTTTGCAAAAGATATGCCATTTGCTACCTTGGAAGTTTCTTTGAGAAGGGTAGATTTAGAAGAAAATTTTAATTTTATTTTGATAGATACAGTTGGATTTATTAGCAAACTTCCACATTATTTGGTTGAAGCATTCAAATCAACCTTAGAAGAAGTAAAATATGCAGATTTATTAGTTCATGTTATCGACGCTTCTAATGAGAATTACGTCATGCAAAAGGAAACAACTAACAAGGTTTTAGCTGAATTAGGTGTTGAAGAAAAAAGAAAAATACATGTATTTAATAAAATAGATAAAGTCGAAGACACGTGCGAAATTCCAAGAGACGAACAAAGCATAAAGGTTTCAGCAAAAGAAGGAACTAATATAGACATGCTAATTCAAAAGATAAGAAAAGAAATCGAGGGAGATGTTGTTGAAACTAACTTGCTTATTCCTCACAATGAAGGTGGAATTATTTCTAAGCTTCACCAGGAGGCATTCGTAAAAGAAACAACATACTCTGAAGAAGGAGTTTTATTTAAAGTGAGGTTAAAGTACTTGGAGTATTTAAAACATAAAAAATATGAAGCATAAGTTTTGGCTTATCTATATTTTGGAGAAACATACGAAAGTAAAATTTTGCAAAAAAGTGTTGCATCTTAGGCCAGTTTTTAAAATAGCAAACGAAAAATGTTGTTTTTGGAAAAATAGTTGTAAAATCACACTAAATAAAGTATTATAGAAATACATATAATATAGGAGGGATGTACAATGCTTTTTAGAAATTGTGCAGGTGGTGTAGTTTTTTACGCTAATAAGGTTTTAATATTAAAGAATGAAAAAAATGAATGGGTACTACCAAAAGGTGTAATTCGTAACGACGAACTTCCGTGGGATAAAGCTAAGGAGCGTGTCAAGATTGAAGCAGGGATAGATGCTGAGATCATTTCCACAGCTGGGAGAACGAGTTATGAATTTTTTTCTATTACACGGAATAAACCAGTATGTAATAAAATAACATGGTACATAATGATATCCAGTTCTAAAAATTATATATTAAATGAAAGACTAGAATTTAAAGATGGAGGCTTCTATTTGATAGATGAAGCTATAAAGATGATAACATATAGCCAAGACAAGTCGTTGGTAAATTTATCTTACAAGAAATACAAAGATATAATGAAAGAAAAATTAATAGACAATGTAGTTTAGCAATTGTTGTGTAGTTAAAGTGGGTAGTAGAAGCTACTGACTTTCGTTGTGATGAAAGTCAGTAGCATAACGCGAGGAGGATATGATGAGTGACTTAAAGCTGTTAAAAAAAGAAATGCTTGAAAGTAAAGTTTGGGCAGTTGTTGGCGCATCAGAAAACACTAGTAGATTTGGGTATAAAATATATAAAAAACTAAAACAACATGGATATGAAGTATATCCAGTAAACCCAAATTACGAAGAAATAGATGGTGACATAGCGTATAGCAATTTATCTGACTTACCCAAAACACCAGATTGTGTTAACATTGTTGTAAGTCCAAAACTTGCGTTAAATGTGTTAGATGAAATTAAAAACCTTGATATTAAGCATGTTTGGTTTCAGCCAAGAACATTTAATAAGGATATTGTTGAGAAAACAAAGGACTATAAAATATCTGCGCTATTTAACAAATGTGTTTTAAGAGAATTGGATTAGTCTTAAACTACGTATGAAAGAAAGTGATTACAGTATGAATAATAAAGGAATAAAGGAACATATTGAAGAAAAAATTGTTTACGCGGTTAACTGGCTTAGAGAGCAAGTGTCTCTTGCTGGTGCACAAGGACTAGTTGTTGGCGTATCTGGAGGCATTGATTCTGCTGTAGTAGCAAATTTAATTAAGAGAGCTTATCCAAATAACTCGCTAGGAGTTATACTGCCTATTAAAAGTAGTGAAGCTGATAAAACAGACGGGTTAGCAGTTGTTAGCAAAGCTGATTTGAAATCTATTGTAATTAACTTAGATGACGAACACAAAGCTATTTATGAAAAAACAATTTGTGAATTAATAGATTTAAAACTGTATAACGAAGAAAGAAAACGTATAACCGATGCAAATTTACGAGCAAGACTTAGAATGAGCACTATTTATGCTGTTGCAAATCAATTGAATTATCTTGTAGTTGGAACAGATAATGCTGCAGAGTTATATACAGGTTATTTTACAAAATATGGAGATGGAGGTGTGGATTTATTGCCTATCGCTACGTTAAAAAAACATGAAGTGAATGATTGGGCGAAACATCTGGGTGTGCCAAATGAGATTATTGAGAGAAAACCTTCAGCGGGATTATGGGAAGGACAAACAGATGAAAAAGAGATGGGGACAACATATAGTTACATTGATGCATTACTAGAGGGTAAACATATACCTTGTGATCACAGAGATATAATTGAAAGGCTACACAAAAACTCTAGACACAAAAGAATTATGCCGCCATACCCTACATTCTACTAGGAGAGATAATAATGGGAAGAATAGGTAACATAAAAGAGAGAAAAGCAAAACAAGACTCAAAAAGAGCACAAATATATACCAAACTAGCTAGATTGATTACTGTTGCAGCAAGAGAAGGTGGAACAGATCTTGAGTACAATGCAAGCCTTAAAAATGCAGTAGATAAAGCAAGAGCGCAGAATATGCCAAGAGACAATATTGCAAGAGCAATAAACAAAGGGTGCGGAGAACATGAAGATAGCCAGTATGAGAGGCTAACTTATGAAGGATATGGGCCAAGTGGAGTAGCTGTAATTGTTGACATATTAACGGATAACAGAAATAGAACAGCCGGCGAAGTAAGGCATGCATTTGACAAAAATGGCGGTAATTTAGGAACATCAGGTTGTGTTTCATTTATGTTTGAAAAAAAAGGCGAATTAATAATTGAAAAAAGCGAAGATATAGATGAAGAAAACTTAATGATAGCGGCAATAGATGCAGGTGCAGAAGATTTTGTTGTGAATGAAGACGAATATCAAGTAATCACAAAATCTAGTGATTTTGAGAAAGTAAAAACTATTCTGGGTAAAGAAAATTATTCTTTTGTTAATTGTGATGTAGTTTACATACCTCAAACATTAGCTGAAATAGACGAATCGAGTGCAAAAAAAATGGTGAAATTAATAGAGATGTTAGAAGACAACGACGATGTACAAGATATTCATCACAATTGGAGCAAGTAAATTTTAGCCATATTTAAACCTCTCTCTCGCGATAGAGGTTTAAATATTATCGCATCTTTTTGAATTGTTCTAAAAAAGTAATCTTATTTACTTAACTAAGTAATATATATTACTACTAAGAGTAATTTAGAGGCTATGAATGTGAAGAGAGTACGTGCTATACGCAAAAAAAAAATCATGTCAGAAAAAACAACATGTCTATTATATTTTTGTTATACTTATGACATCTGTAGCAATTTTTGCAGTATTAAAGATTACAGAAGAATGGGTAACCCCTGTTCTTGATAATACTATGGATCAAGATGAAGATATACAAGATTGGAAATTCAAGAGGCAAAGAGTGAATCAACCAAGTCAAGTGACACCTATGAAGAGAGCGCGACTATCGGAGCTGAAGAAATCGAAACAAAA
>JAJOKQ010000117.1 GCA_021129785.1 Clostridiales bacterium
TTTCAATTTCGGCAATCTCCTTTGCTTTTAACTCTCTTTTTCTCTATAATTCATTGTAACATATTTTACAATATTAAAGCCTTATATTTTCTAAAAAAACAGAAAATCTTCATCTGGAATGTCACAGTCCCCATATGTAGTTATTTCTACCATCGTGTTTAATTTGTATATCTTCAACAAATCAGAAAATCCTACTAATTCTAATAAATCTTCTTTCATCACTTTAAAATTTTTTTCATTCACGTTACATTCAAAAGCCGATTTCTGAATTCTGTAACCATAGGATTTTAATATCTTTGCTATTTTTAATCTCTTTTTATCATCAGTAATATCATATATAACTAAGACCAAAAAATTATCACTCTTGCTTTTTTCATTTTCTTTTTCTTCTGTTTCAAATATATAGTCCATTCTCACACTCACCTCGACAATATAGGACTATATAACTTAGGGTCCTCATTATCTATAGCCATTGCTAATGATAGTACCTGATACTCAATTGCTCTCCGATACGTTGCCGTCTTTTTCCCAGGGACAAGATAGGTTACGCTTTTTTTCATGTTTTCCTCAAAAGTCTTCACCAAAATATTTATCGCTTTTTTTGACATTAGTATACCCCCATCTTCTTCATTTTTAACAAAGTCAGCGATTTCAACTTGCCTCTTATTTATTAGCTTCACGGCTAACGCATCAGCTAAAATTGCTCTCCACTCCTCCATTAAGTCGGAGCATAATGCAGGATGATTATATTTGTCCTTATGTAAAAAAGCAAAGTACGGATGCAATCCTCTATTGCAAACATTAGAATATATTTCATAAAGCAAGATTGTATATGCAAAACTAATCATACTATTAAAAGCATCTTTAGGTGGTCTCTTGCTTCTCCCTTTGAATTGGAATTCTTCACTAACACATAACGAAAGTCCTTTAAAATAGGCTTTAGATATGTTTCCTTCGTACCCTAACAGTGAACTTAGCGAAGTTGCTGAGGATATTCTTTTTCTTGTTCTTTCAATTTCACTAATAGTTGCTTCAAAAATTCTATTATTTTCACCACTAGATTTTCTTTTTAATAGGACCAGCTGATTATTCGTCTTCGCTTCAACCATAATCTTTGCAATTTCTAAGGCGAATTTTTCATTTGCCCCAAGCAATATTTGTTTCTTCTGTCTTAATACATTAACATGACTAGTCGACTCTAATCTTCCAAAAAATCTTCCTCGTGTTGACAGCCACGTCAACGCAATCCCATTTTGCACGCAAGTTCTGACAAGTGCAGATGTAACTTCTATCCTCCCAAACAGTATAATATTTTCAACTGAATTTATTGGGATTTCTCTTTTTAAGTTCTCAGTTTCAATACAGATTCTGTTTTCTTTTATTTTAAGTCTACTCCCCTGTTCGTAAACATATACATTAATCATATAAACAACCAACTATCTCTTTGTTCAGGCTATCATAAACTTCAAGGGATTTGCTGTTTCTTGGTGCATTTTCCCTAATTTTTTCTTTAAATATTTTAATTACTTCATGCGCAAAATCAACATTTTCTGGACTTACTCTAAATAAGTCGTGAGCAATTAAATTTCTCCATTTCTTTACTTCCTTAATCTTTATAAAAAGGTCGCTAAGTTTCAAATCATCTTTTACAACTAAATCAATTAAAGCTAATAGAAAGTAAAATTCGCTAACTACTGATCCTTTTTCAAAATATCTAACTTTTTCACGTGCTATTCTATCATAAAGTCCTTTATAGTTATCTCTAAATATCTTTTCCTTAATTACCATTCTAGCATTGTCTTTAACATACCATTTCGATATATTAATTTTATACTCTCTTTTTAGAATAAGTTTTGCTACTTCAATAGCTAGTGGTTCTAACATTATAATAAATTCGCTGTATCTTTTGTTTTTTTGCTTAATTTCTAGCAAATTAAAATACTCTACTACTCTAGATATATTCCCTTCTTCTATATTGTTCTTTGAGTACTCCTTTGGGAGATACTTATTTGCTTCTTCAGTATTTAACAACATTCTATATCTGCAATGATCAATTAAGTTTTTAATCTTATCAGAATACTTTGTTTTATTCTCTTTAATTAGCAACCTCGCAGCTTCGTAGTTGTAGTTTTCAACTAAAATTTTCAGTTGCTGGTTAATAATTGTTTTTCTATAACTATCTAAAGAGATTTCTCTACATCTATTTTCTGTTTCCAAGTCACTATCATTATCAAAGTTGTTGTCAATATCAGTTTTTACACATCTTTTTGCGCTAACAACTTGCGAATTGTTGCTCCTTTTTTCTGGAGTTAGTACTTGGATTGCTCTATAGAAATTATTTGAAGTTGTTATATGCAAGTTTATTGTGCCAATCATTTGTAGTGTGCCTGAAGAAACATTAACTAATATTTCGCTATCTTTGTTTTCCTCAGCTAGTTTTTCTATCAGGCTAGGTATTTCTTCAGCTAAGAGCCCATAATCTGTTACATCTTCAATGTTTGATTTAATCGTTTCCACAATAATTTCTTCATTGATTGACTCAATAGCAGTCGAGTACATTTTATCACTTTCTTCTCTTTCGACCATCTCTTTTGATAAAAATAACATTACTTTTTGGGGTCTATAATGTCTTACAATATGTAGCATAGGTCCATCGTGACAATCTCTAATTGGGTCTGAGTTACCAACAAACGAAAACAAAACATATTTACTCAACAATAATCCCTCCCATACCTAGTGCTGTTTTTATACCAACTCCTGAATACTCACCATATTTTGCAAACAAAAATATTAGCCTTTTTATTTCGTCATTTGCTTTAATATGTAAGTATATATACCCTTTGAATGCATTTATCTTCACGCTTTCTACGTTATAAGTTGTGCTCATTAAATTATAGCGAGAAATCCAAGTTTTTTCACTTAAAAAGTCAACCACCTCTAAATCACCAGCTTTAATTGTTGGTGAGAACTTATTTATTTTTCTCATTAAACTTCCATAAAACAAAGGTAATCTTGGGTAGTTTTCGTACTTACCTCTAGATTTAAACGATGTCGGTGTTAAAAATTTAATCCCTATTTTTTCTACATTGCTTTTCGAATATATTTCCGTTGCAAGTTTCTCCGTATTCGTTATTTCTGGTTGTATTTTCTCCTTCACTTCTATGGATAACTGTTTCTGCTTAATGTTGATGAGATTAATATCTTTCAATCTCAAAATGATTTTTTCATAAGCTTCTTCTGTTAGTGTGTTTATTCTCCAAACATATGAATCTCTTAATTTGTCAAAAAAAAGATATTGAGAATATGGATTGTCGTTTGAGCTGTGCAAAAAATTAGCATAGTCGCTTTCAATTTGCTCCATAATAAAGCCATGAAATACAGATCCCATTCTTTCATTTAAGTTCATGTTTTCTAGTAGAAAGTCCATCCTTGCTAGCATCTTACACCTCTTTAACTTCCATAGCAACAAACCCTGCTAACATTTTTTTGCCTTCAACCTCAATTAAATTTAATATCCTTGGTGAATAATTTTTGTCGTTATTATGACTACGAATCTTATCCCCATCTTTTTTGTGCAGAATTTTTTTTGTTGTTTCTAATAAAGTTCTTCTATCAGTGAATAAATGGTTTAATATTGTTTTCTGATGAAATCCTGTGTTAGATCCTAATATAATGCAGTTTTCGTATCCGAGTGGCAAAAATTCTTTGATTCTTCTCATGTGAGAAAATACGCCTTTATCAAACATGTTTTCATTTGTTTTTGTTATTATCTTTGTAATGCTATCAATGTCATTAATCCCAATGGCACTAGCAAAGTGTTTATCAATTTTAAGGCTAAATTTCAATTTTGATCCTATTGATAAATACTCTCTATATTTAGGTATAGTTCTTTCTTCGTCTTTTTCTATATTATGATCAATGTCAATGTAGAGTTTTGTGTTTACGTTAAGATTCTCATAGGTATCGCTTACTGTTATCCCTGTTGGTTTAAAAGCATTGTTATTAAATACTTTTTGTTCTATATTTTTTGCGATATCACTTATTTCTTTCTTACCTATTATTCTCTTGCTTGTTTCCCTTATGAGCTGAGTTTTTTTGTCTAAAAATTTGCTATTCTCTTTAACTGTCGCGCCTATAATACAGTTTCTTAAAGCCCCTTTAATACTTGAGCCTGGAATAAAAATTTCTCCTAAGCCATTTCTAGTAAATAGTGACACGTCATTAACATTATTTATGCCTTTAGGAATCGGAATAGATAATCTAAACATTTGCTTTAGCATATTAGGACTTAAATTACAATGTGTTTTTATGAATCTTCCCAAGTCTAGTTGATTTTTTTTATGCTCTCCGACATTTGCTTTAATATAGTTTGCATATGTCTCTATTAACCCCTTTGAGCTTAAATACATAACAAATTTTTTATTGTCGATAACATGTATCGTCTTCTTTTCTATATCTACTATATAGTCAGCTTTGTTTAATTCTCCATCTGGAGTTCCCCCAATATGCACAGGGGTCATTACTTTAATAACAATTTCGTAATTCAAAAAATCATTTAAGCTCATCAATTTTCACCCCCAAATATAGTCCCTTCCCAAATCTATAGACTGGATGGTTCCCACCATTAGATAAATCTTTAATCGTTCCTTCAATCTTTCTTTTAAAAACTGATCCTGATGCAACTGCAATAATTGATTTTTTCTTTACTTGAGTATCCGAATAAGTTTGCGAGAACACGAAGCCCCCTCTTTTTAAAAGCATGTACCTTCCCTCTTTTAATTCTTCAATTTCAGACTTGTCTGGAATTAAAGTGGATATAAGGAGGTGATAATTACTACCTTTTGCAAGTAGCTTTTCTTTTAACACTCTATCGCTCTCATATAGATAGTAGTCATCATCTAAAAATACTTCAATAGGTTCCTCAAATTCTTCAAATTTTCCGAGGCCTGCACTCCTCTTCCCTCCAACCCCTGAAAAAGATAGACTTTCAACAAGCTGATCAAAATCAATATCCAAGTCGCCGCTAATTCCTAGTATAAAGTATAATCCTGCATTTTTTGCCACGGTTTTGTGATTGTTTTTTTTCGTATCTTCTTGTTCTTCTTTGTCAAAGCTTACTGCTTTTTCATAACTAACTCCAGCAACTACATATGGCTCAGCACCATCTTCTTCATCTATACTATTTTTCCACAACACTTCTTTTTTTGCGCTATCAAATGATTTAGGTATAAATCTTTTTCCTTCTCTCATGCTTTTTACATAGTCGTCCAACTCACTTATTGATATAAATTCAATGCTCTTTAGCTTTTTTCTATCAACGCTCTCATTATTAGCGGTCACCTTTGTCTTTTGAATTGAAAAAGCTGGCTTTGGAACATAGAGTTCTTCGTTTATAAAAGGCAATAAATCAGAAATAACTAGCTCTCCTTGTCTTGTTTTTTCAACAAAAACATCCAGTGTTTCTTGTCCGTATATTTTAATAATTTCGTTGCATAAAGCGCTAAAAAAGGTGTCTGAGTTAATTGTAGTCTTGGTGTTTTCTAGCCCATGGTTTCCTTTGTCTATTCCTGAATGAAGAAATGTGTTGAATTTGAGCTTATATATTTTATATCTCATTACATCACCTTTTCGTTATCAAACTCAACCTTAATTTTAATGTCTTCATCGCAATAATTCTTCACGCTCAGGCTAATATCAGCAAAACAAACCTTACCATAACCTCTTGTTCCATGCCCTCCAATGTAGTCATGCTCAAGCACCCCTATAATCTGTTTTAAAAACTCTAAGTCTGTATTAACCTCTTTTAGATCTTCCACATTATATACTAGCTTAAAGTCAAAAATTGTTCCAGCAGGGACTCTTTCTAACTGCCTAGGGGTGGCATTCCCTGTTGTTCTGGTAATTGTATTTTCAAACTTTACTTCAGTATACGGTAAATCTAAGTCTAATTTTTTTAATTTCTTTAAACTTTCTTCATTAATTTTTAAGTCATAATACTGAAAGCGAGACAGGATAATTCCGCTTTCACCCTTTGTACTGCCAAACAATCTTTTGATTTTTTCACTTTCTTCTGAAATGTCAGTAATTACCTTGTTTGTCGCATCAATTCTTGCTGCTAAATACCTCATTTTCCCCTTTATACTAGAGCCTGGAATAATTGGTTGATAAGTGTATGGCTCTCTAATTACAACTGCATCTACTGCTCCAATTGCCGCAAACTCATTAGACCCCGATATATGTAGCCCAGTTAGTAGTTTTAGTTTTCCCTCAATCAATATTTTTGCGTATAATTTTGATGTAGCCATATTAACTTTCCCCCCAATGATATTTATGATATGCAACAATTTCTTCAATGAATCTATTAAATTCTTTAAACTTCTTAATACTTCCGTTAATATTTTTGAGTTTTTTATCGATACTAGCGAATCTTTCAAGTTTTTTTACTGGGTTTTGTCTGCCCGCCTGATAAAGGAACCTGATTCTTAAATGCTCAATTTCTGAAACAATTTCTTTTGACATCACATCCCCATCATTCGCTAACTCAAACATTTTTACCTTATTTGCTATTGAATTTATCCCTGTTAACAATTTTCTAATTTGTGTAATTGTGATACTCCTACCCAATTTTTTAACAATGTCTTCTGGTTTCATTTCCTCAGCTCTACGTTGTTGATTCATAATTTTTTTCACTCCTTCTCCCTTAGTTTATAAAGCAATAATTGAAATGCCATTAATAAATGTTTTACATCTCTTTCTCTTTTTAGATAATCCAACAAGTCTACTCTCATCTCATTGTAATTGCCTTCATTTTGTTTTGTCTTTTTTAATCTTGCAATTGTATAAGCGAATCTTGCTAAGTTTAGACTCCCTCCCTTTTCTAACCTCTCTCTAATAAGTAACATAAACTTATATACTGTCGTTTTGCCAATTTCTATCTTTTTATCATCTGCCTTTTCTTCTTCTCCTAAATCAAACCACTTGCATATTTTCATGAACTTTTCTTTAACTACTTTTTCAATAAAGTCGTCCCATTTAAATACTTGCTCATCAAAGAGCGCAATAGAATCTTTCCCTTCATTGTTCTTAGCTCTCTTTTCAATCTCACCAGTTATTTCGGCCATCTGTGAAACAGGAAATCCGTTCCTAAACATCCCTATTCCAGCTGAGAAAGTAAGTTTGCCTTGTGTGAATATTTTAAAAATTGTTCTTAAGTCAATTGCAAATTCTATGATATGATTCCATGTGCCTATTGCAAACAAATCGTCACCGCCAGAATAGACCAAGCAAATGTCACGCTTTTCCGCTGTCCCAGATAAAAATTTCGCATATTCAAACTGATTGCTTTCATAGCTCATATTTGCAATTTCGTTGATATTTTGTTTGAAGAATTCAGTAAGTTTTCTAGACAATACTGCACTCCTAGTTAAGGAAACATATCTATATTTCGCCTCCTCATCTTCATTCACAAAACCATTTACAAATGCCATTCCCAAATTATCAATGTCTGCTCTTAAAACTGCTAGTCTATTTATCCCAACGGATTTTTTAACTAATTCATCAAATTCTATTAATCCATATTTCTTAGATGCCCTCACGTTATAGTTTCCCATCCAAATGTTTTTCATAAGTTTTGTACCAACCTTTAGGCTGTTAACGGAATAAGCTCTAACTATTCGATTTTGCTTTAACAGTTCTCCGTAGCTTTCTTCACTTACTATTTGTAGATAGGCTGTTTCACCATCAGCATTAGGAAGTTCTACAAAGCTCTTCTCTCCTTCGTAAATATCGTCTAAGATTACAAGGTATTTTTCTTGTTCAGTAGTCCTTAGTGATGCGAGTTTTTGTCCTAGCCATTCATAAGATAGACAATATTCGCAAACTCCCTCAATCAAGTTTCCTCTAGAAGATTTGCATGTTTTGCACTCTCTATCTAGATGTCTTAGTTTATTGATATTACTATCTTGATCAAACAAATTCGCTAGTTGATCCTTTGTGTACCTATTCATTTTTCCTTCTGCTAGTTTTGTTGATACCCCACTATAAATTTCACCAACAAGATTATTTTCTTTAATACTACTTGTAATGTCATTTGCTATTTCATTAGAGGAACATTCTTGTGCCTTTATTTCCAAATAAAGCTGAATGTTAAACCTATTCATAAACCAATTATTCACATTGTTTTTTGTGAGCTCTAGAAATTCTTTCACTTCCTCAGTATTTGGAAGCAACAAATTAAAATTACCTCCGCCTGAAAAAATCAAATTTGCTCTAGTACAACCTGCCCCCTCTAAAATGCTATCTACTAAGTTCTCGTTCAAAATTTCAAGAAATGACGACCTTCCTCTCAAGGCTTTCATGGCTTTTTTAGAACTAATCGTATAAATAAAGCTCTGTATTCCACTAAAGTCTCCTGAAACAAGTAGGTATTGATTATCTGTTCTGTGTTTTTCATTTTTTTTGAAGCAAACTTCCTTGAAGTTAGTAATGCCTTTTGCAGTGTAGTATTTATATAGGCAGTCACTAATAGCTGCAGTCATTTTTAGGTGGTCATAAAGGGATATGTCTGGTACATCTTTGTATGATGCTGCAGGAACGTTCTTTAACACATTCTCAAAGACCGATAATATTGTTTCTATACTTTCTTCATTAAAGTCAATACTCCTTAAATTCCTCTCTAGCTCTTTTTGAATCAGAAGATAATCATATTCTTTAGTCATTTCCTCACTTTGTATAGGCAAGTCAATTTCTTTTTCTAAGTTATTATTAGGCTTATGTACATAAATGTTTCTATTTTTTTCCTGCCTTAAAACGTTAAAGACTGAATGCAATGGCATCATTTCATTACCCACATTTATTTCTTCATATTTTCTTCTATCAATTGCCGATGCAATATTGTCGGCTTCATATAGAATGTATGCCATATGACTTTCTCTTAATTTGCTCTTTTTGAGGTCTCTATAGTGGTGATTTTTAACTGCTTCAATAATCTCCTCTATATTATCAATTTCTAGCTCCAAAGACTTAATAAAATTCACTCCTGCACTTACATGTTCTCCTTTTGTTTTATCAGCTCTTCTTACTACTTTGCCTAAGTCGTGTAACAAAGCTGCAATCATTAAACTTTTATGCATTTGCACACCCCCCATTTTTTAATATTAAAAAAAACTATAGCTAGCTATATTTCATTTTCTTGAATATAAAATCAGTCTTCTCCATGATAAAAGGTCATTATTAAACTATTCTCACTTTTTTCATTTCTTTTATAGATTTGGGCGTAAAACCAGCACGCCTTTAGGCTGGTGGATGTAAGCCTA
>JAJOKQ010000134.1 GCA_021129785.1 Clostridiales bacterium
ACTTGATTTTTTTGGGAAATTAGGCATAGCATATAAAGTTGAAGACTTAGGTAAAATTTATCCTAAATCAGAACAAGCAGCTAGTATTCTAGATGTGCTTCGCTATGAGCTTGAAAGATTAAAAATAGAAGAAAGATGCAACTTTGAAGTGACAAATATTATGCATGACAAGGGGACGTTTCATTTGTCATGTTTTGCTTCGCCACAAAAGAATATGAAAGATCAGTATTTTCTACCCTCTTTAATAATTGAAGCAGATAAAATAATTATAGCAACTGGAGGAAAAGCCAGTCCTAATTTAGGGTCAAACGGTAGTGGATATACTTTGTCAAAATCTCTTGGGCATAAAATAGTGAAACCTTTCCCAGTGATAGTACAGTTGAATTTAAAAGAAAGATTTGTAAAACAAATTAAGGGCGTAAAGTTTAAAGGAAAAGCAAGCATAGGAGTGGGCAGAGAAATTCTTAGAACAGACGAAGGCGAAATTTTGTTTACTGATTACGGTATTTCAGGACCGCCAATACTGCAATTAAGTAGAAAAGCAGGAGAACAGCTGCAAAATAGCAAACATCCATGGCTTGATCTAGATCTATTTCCTGATTTGACTATTTCTGAGATGAAAGAGCTAATAAAGAAGCGTATAGCGTTTCAAGAGGAGAAACCTTTAGATTGTAATTTCATAGGATTAATCAATAAAAGACTTATACCAATAATTTTGAAGGAGGCAAAAATTAAAGATGTTAATATGCCTTCAAAAAAATTAAACGATATACAATTAAACAACATTGCAAGAAAACTTAAACAATGGAGATTTGAAGTAATAGGGACACAGGCTTGGAAAAGTGCACAGGTAACAGCAGGAGGTATCGACGTAAAAGATTTAAACCCTACTACAATGGAATCGAAACTAATTAAAGGTTTATTTTTTGCAGGCGAGATTATAGATATAGATGGTGATTGTGGTGGATTTAATTTACAATGGGCATGGTCGTCAGGGTTTGTTGCTGGCACAAACGTGTTTTAGGAATCTCTTTGAATATTTTTCGCAAAGCGCTTTGTTCTATTTTCAATATTTTCAATTTTTGATATAGCACCAAAGTCATTAGCAGTTTCTATTAGCGCAAAATTAGGAGGCAGCTGAAAGCCTTTGTTAATATTTAGAGCACTAATTAGTTGCTTAGCGACAGAATCCCCTCCAGAATTTCCAGATACAATTATTGCGAAAATAGATTTATCGTAAAGGCTGATTTTTTTATACAGAGCAGTTAATCGGTTAACGACACTCATTAGGTTAGCAGAAACAGAATCATTGTAGTTTGGACATATCCATACCACAAAATCTGCTTTTTCAATTGCTGGAAAGACTTCAGTAGTAATCTTACCGCCGTAAAAACAGCCTTCTTGCCTGCTATAGTGAAGACAGATCTTAAATGGGCACCCGTTACAGTCATATATTGTACCGTTTTCAACGTGAAGCTCGTCTATTTCATAACCCGATAGGTGTTTTTTTACCATATTCCATAATGTAAGAGTGTTAGAGCTGTCCCTAATACTAGCATGCAATGCTAGTATTGAAGGTCTCTTTTTTGGGGTTTTATAAGAGGATAAGTAAAATTTCCCTTTGTCGACACAGTGGTTTGTTTCGGGAAAAGCATTTAATCTCTCGCCTAGTTTTGACGAGATTTTTAAAGCAATATCATTAAGAGACATATCATATCTCTTTTGCCAGGTGCGAAAATTTGATAAATCCCTTGTTGCTTCAACCATAGGATGTCCTATGAAGCGACAACCTAATTGATTTGCTAAAAAAACAATATGTGAACTAAAACTCTTAGTAAACAACTCATTTTTACTATGAACCAAAATTCCAGCAATAGAATCATGTAAAGGAGCAGTCGCAGATGACTTAGAGGTATATAATTTTTTCAAAACTTCAAGAATAGAAATATCTATCCCGATTTCATCTAATTCAGCTGCAAACAATATTTTTTTATGTTTCATGTCAGGCATTTTACTATTTTTGTCTATTTTAATATATTCTTGCCCTTGCATAAAGGATTCAATCATTTTAAGCAGTTGCTTTGACGGGTTCAAAGTTGTAATTAAATGAATCATATTATATCTCCTAACATTTTATATGTTTCATTAAGCCTTGCAATTAGAGGGGAAGGGATATCTAATGTTTCAATTTCAACCCCTGTTCTATTTAGTCTGTTTCGAGCACCCATATAGACCCCTCCTATAAAAGTAGAGCTGTAGTGCCAGTCGCCTTTTAAAGTTTCAATTATTGGAAGTGCTGCTGAGGAAATTGCTGGAGCGATATATGGCTTATAGCCTGTTTTTCTTACTTGCATATTTGCTGTGATCGTTTTATGGGTTAATTCCAAAGACAGTTGTTCATTGTAGTTTTTAATACTATCAGCAATAACAAGTCCTTTTCCATGTGGACCAAATGCTCTGCCTTCATCTTTGTAATGTTTGCTCTTAATATTTTGCTTTGCAAAAAAAATTGCTCTTGCGTTCATAACACCAAGTCCATACCCTCTAATTTGTTCGGGTAACAATCCTTTCAAATCATACATGCCCATTTCATTTGTATTACTTGAAATTAACGCAGACTTACACAATAAATCTACTGGGTCAGAAACGACAGCGAAAATACCTTGAAAATTGTTTCTTCTTGCAAGCTTTGCGTAGATGCTCAGGATTTTGGAATTGGCATCTAACTGAACCATGCGCACATCCTGCTTTTCACTACCAATAGGTGGCACCCCGGATGCTACACAGAAAACAAACATATCGCAATCAAATATTTTATCAGCAGTAACAGCTGAAACTGGAGGAAAATTTTTGCCGTCAATGAATATCTGGTTAATCTCATACTCATACCGAGCTACTTTGTTGGGATCAGTGTCGTAAAAACCAATTTTAGAAATATAGTCGCTTCCTATAAGACGTAATGTAGTTAAGAGAGTTCCACCAACATCGCCTAAGCCACAAATATTAACACTAGATTTATACTTTAAAAACCGTACTAATTCACTTGCAGAATTGCAAGATCCATTTTTACTTGGGACTTGGCTGTTAATTGTTGCATGCCAATTGGGGTAATTAGTGTTGACCGAAACCACTTGGTTGCTATTTATCTTAGAAATTATCCAGTTTGGTGTTGACTCTTTAATATTGTTGTCTTTTATTAGCAGTCGTAGATCCTCGTTACTAAAATAAAGTTGTGACGCTTGGCTTATAGAATAAGATTTTCTTGAAGTTTTTGGGTCCAATTCCCGAAGAAAATAAATAACTCCGTTTTTTTGCATTGCAGTTTTTTCTGAAATCTTGTTAACATCAGGATATGGAGTTAAAGAAAAGCACACTTCGCTGTTGAAATTATAAAAATACAACTAGATCATCTCCTTCTATCTATTGTAGTAATTCTGTATTCAAGTCTTTTAAGTAATTCTAAATCATTTTCTAAATAAGTTGAAGCACTTAAATTCATATCGAAGTTCATATTCTTGCCAGGGTCAGGGCAACGTGGAAACAAAAATATTTCGCTCAGCAACGACATAGTTAATACCCGTTCATTGATTTTTTGGTACTTTCTTTCTATACTTTTTAAAATGGAAATGGAATTCTCAATACATGCTAAAGAAAGATTGTATATACTTTCTGGGGAAGCTCCTTTAATATATTGTGCCGAATCGTATGGTAAGATTAAGTTTATTGAAGGAAGCAAGTTCTTATTCGGATAAATTCCTCTCCAAAGAACATCTCCTCCAATAAATGGATATAAAAGTTGCTCGCTAAACCAGAATCTAAGTTTAGGAATAAAGTAGGCACAGTCTACTTCGCGGTCTTGGATTTCCATTAACTCTTTTCCGCGCCCAGACATTATTCCTGCTATAACTTTTTTCACATCAATTTTTTCGGACTTCAATAAAGGGTACAGGGCTTTCATACGGTAACCCTTGTGCATAAGATCATCCACGAGAATTACAGATCTGTCAAAAGATTTAATCATTCTAACTTGATTTTGTAGACTCAAGTAATATGGATATGCTCCAATCTTAAAGTTTCTAACATCTGGCGAGAACATCTTTGCAGTATGCAGCGATTTTGTTACAGTATTAGGCACCATTTTTCTATATAAGATATTACCATATGGTACACATATTAGATCACCTATTTCTTTGGGGTTTGATGGTATATAGGGCACGTCATTTAAACGGCATATTTTCTTTACAACGATGTCATCAACAACAGCCTGGCTAAAAGGCAGAACGAGTCTTCCAGGAAATAAATCCGATAGAGATTTTTGTAGTTTTTTCCTGCTTGATTTAACAACATTTTGAACATCTAAGTCACTAGCAAATGGTTCTTTGATAGCGGCATCTAAATCAAGATTAAGAGTACATGGATTACTCATCTCAACTACCATAGTTTTACAACTATTATCTCGAGACTTGTAGAGTTCTTTGAAGCCGTGTAGAGAAAGCAGTTCTACTAATTCATGAGAGTTTGTCAAAGGGATATCATTATTAAAAACAGCATATCCGTAATCTTTTTTTAAACAATACGCTAGAGTTTCTGTAATTATAGCTTGCAACGAATCTTTAAATAAATTGTTAGAAAGTGAATAAAAGCCACTAATACAAACTATACGACCAGCGCTATTTTTTCTAATATAATCGCTTGTTTCAACATCTTTAAAGGTTCTATAAATCTTATCAGAAGGAACCCTATAGAGGGAAGAATAAGCTAGAATAGAACTAGAATTAATATCCTTTACTACTATAATCCTTGCAGCTATTTCTTTGAAAAAACTTTTTAATTTATCGTATGCCTCACGTGACTGAGAATGAAACGTATCTACTAGAGTACATATTAGCTTTTCGCTATACTCAGAAATTATTTCAACATCAATGGAAATAATATGAGGCGTACTTTTGTATTGGGGTTCTTTTCTATATAGATTATGGTTATAAATATATCTCTGCGCTAGAGGATCAATAAGCTGTGATATATCCCTATCTTGATCAATATATTTTCTAATTTGAGTAGAACTAATTTCTTCAAACTGTGGAGCTAGATTTAACCTGAGTACAGTAGCGTTAATTCTTTTTATAGAATTTGATAATTGCAGCTCGTAATTAGGGTTGTAATTCGTCTCATGTCTGTCAAATAAAACATGAGGAAAAGAAAGTATAGAAAATGGACTCTTTTCTTTTTTGTACGCCGATGCATTTAGTAAAACATCACTACCAGCAACGATATAAACAATAGAATCTTTAAAATTTTCCTTAAGTTTTCTTAGATCAGAAGGATTCGAAATATTAACAGGGAAGTCTTCTGGATAATGGAAAATATTCATTTCATTTGCGATAGACATTTTTATAATATTCTTTCTAATCTGATTTGGTTGAGTACGCTTAGACCAAGAAAACTCGTCTACTGCTAAATATACTTCAAACCCAAAATCCCTTATTGCGGTAGTAATTTCTTTGTGGCTAAGAGTAAAAGGGTCAAAAGTACCAGGAAATAAAGCAACTTTAGAAGGAACTTTTAACTTGATATCACCATTTTCAAAAGAGTAATCTGAAATAAAACGATATATTTGGTTTAAGCCTGCGGAATTAGTTAAAAACAAAAGTTTGTTAGAGTTGTCGTCTGTTAGCAGGGTAAGAATTTTTTTAGCTACTAGCTGATAAATATTACATTTTTCATCCAGCGTAAGCGATTTTGAAGCAAAAATATCTTTGCCTATAACACTAAAAGCAATTTGTCTTATTTGAGTATTGTCATGTACTAAAGCATTCAGCAAAACGCCAAGCAGTTTTGTAAGGCGATCTTGGTATACAACTCCTTTTTCGGGAAAGAGTTTTTTGTATTTAGCATAACTAGGTATAAATACTCCAAGAGTTTTTAATAATAAAGAAACTGTTTGTACGTTCGAAGATTTGCACTTATCAATTAAGTCATTGATGAGTTCATCTAGTTCTACAGGATGAAGATAAACCATAATTTGTCCTATATAATTAGGAATATATTTTGTGAAACGGTATCCTTCTATCTCTAATGCACGAAGCAACTCAATTGCAACATCGTTTCGTTGCTCAACAGGCAAATTTGGTATTATTTTCACTAAAGCCCTACCAGTTCTATTTCGCACATTCTCTAATGCACTGACTTTTAGCAGATTGCAAAAATGGATTGCCGTATAAAGTCCGTCGGTTTCATGGTGCTTAAGATAATAATCCAATAGCATATCAACTTGTATTTTTTTTGCGATCCAGTCTGTGCTGCTTTTTAAGTTACTCAGAAAAATAGATGATTTAGCCATCATA
The DNA here is from genome assembly GCA_021129785.1 of Clostridiales bacterium. Classification (GTDB taxonomy): domain Bacteria; phylum Bacillota; class Clostridia; order Peptostreptococcales; family NVVX01. The sequence goes on from JAJOKQ010000134.1 coordinate 6,345, forward strand.
TCCTTGTTGCAAAGTTTCTTCAATTTTTTGCTAATTTGATGCTTTTCTCCAAGCATTTTTTCTGAAATTTTGAGTTTTAAATAGTTTTTAACGTGAGAATAGGCTGAAGTATCAGCTTGGTCTAATATTGTTACAATTTTATTGAAAATATCTGTACCTTCATCAATATAGCTAATTAAGTGATATACTTCTTCTAAAGAAGATATTTTCAAAGAGATTTCAAAACTATTGAGACCACGAAAAATAAAGCTGAAAAAAGTATCTACTAAAGCTGGTTCTTTTGCAAAAGGAATGTACTTAATCGTATCTAATAGATATAAATTAATATCGCTATTTAAAAAAACAGTTTCAGTGTAGTATTTGCGAAGAACATCGATATATTCTTTCGTTTTATTCTTACTACAGCACGAAAAGAGTGAAGCAACCATAATTTTCATACCATGCCCTATCCAATTTCTGTGGTTTGGTATAATCTTATGATCAGGTGTTACAAACAGATCAAGGTACTTATTTAGCAGATCAGTACTGTCTTCTGTGTCGGAGATTACAAGCATATCCTCAGGAATTTCTTTTCGATACTCTTCATCAAAGGTAGCAATTAGTCTGCCTATTAGTTCAGCACATTGTCTTCGAATATCTTCTTCAGGATGCACTAAATTGTCATATAAAAAAGTAATAATGATTTTTTTTTGAACAGGAGTAAAATGTGTTGAATATTCCTGCAAAATATCTAGATATTCTCTAAATATTCTAGAGTTTTTTTCGCTTCTTGCAGTTTCTAATATCTCATTTAAAGATGAACGATTTCTAAATTTATTCATTAAATTAACATTGTGGCGAATTGAAAGATATTTTAAGTTTTCAGTAATTATCGATCCATTCATAAGAGAGTAGTACTTTTTGTTTTTTTTGAATGATTGAGGTAATTGCATATCAATATTTATTTCAACACCAAGATCGAGCATGAAATCTTCATAATCTTTTAGTTTATTGTAAACTTTGATATAGCGAAGTTCTTTCTTTTTATCGACATTATCTAACTTATCAAGAATAACTTGAAAAGATTCTTTAAGAGTGAATATCGTCATTTGCAGTTCTTTTTTCTTAGTGAATACATTTTTAACTCTAAAATCGCAATATATTAGAATAAGAGATTCTATTGAAAGATTATCTAACTCTAAATCCCAAACAGAATGATTTAGTGCAATATGGCCTATGTAAGTTATATCGTGTTTTTTAAACCACAAATCAGAATAAAAGTAATGGAGATATGCTACCCTACTACCTTCCCAACTTCTACAAGCATATTTTCCAAGGTCATGCCCAGCAGCAGCGCCAGAAACTCTGCCTAAATCTACTGGGAGACCAGCATCAGAAAGCTGTTTTGCAATAAAAACTGACATGTAATGAACAGCACAAATATGATCAAGTGTATTATGACCAATGACTTCTTGGTTTAATTTCATCATTTCATATATAAATTCGCTATCAAAAGCATTGACGAATTTATTGTACTCACTGGTAATCTGGTATTTTTTTTTGTCTTGCGCTGAAAGTAAGTTTATTGGATATTTGCTTTGTAACGTGTTATCGTTAGATTTTTTTTGCCATTCGCTGATTATTTTAAGAACGTGTAAGTATACTTCGCAACCATTATTTAGTCGTAAATCTAGCTTAATTTCAACAGATTCAGGAAAGGACTTACTAAGCGAATATTGATAAATATAGTAAAGAGGCTTGTCTGGAATTGAGTTTCCCCATAGTTCAGATAAAAGATCTTCACATATTGTGTAGACTATAGCGCAACTATAATTGTTATCAGTAATTATTGAATCAATAATTTTAGAAGTTCTTTCACTTTTAATATGCTTTTTAATTAGTTTAGAATCAATCATAACTTCATTTTTTGACTCTAGAGTTAATAATTTCAAAAATATTTCTTGCCTAAGAATTTCTAATTGAGAGAGCATAGCATTTCCTCCTACGTTGAATTTAGTTTAAAAACAAGTGTATAACTAATTATATCCTAAAACAGGGCTAAGAAGCAAAATAATCTATAAAGCTCACTTTATTTTTTAAATGAAACACAATTGTAGTAGATAGCTAAGAGAAATTTAAGGATTACAATAGTGTAAATGGAAGGCAAGAAGAAAAAAGTATGAAGCTGAAAGCACTTAGATGCTGTTGATACAGAGATATAAAGAAAAAAGAAATATTTCCAAAGCAAAGATTTAAAATTCTAAGTAGTATTTTATAAAAACAACAAAACTGTGTTAATTCAGCACATATGACCATTAATTTAAAAGTATTAATTTTATTCAAAAAAAAATCTAGGCAAATGGGGGAGGTTATGATAGACTTTCATTACTGATAATGTATTATTCGAAAATATATTTTCGCTAGTTCATACAATTCGTCATGAAGGGGTATATGGATGCTAAAAAACTAGAGGGAGTGTATAAATGGTTAAAAAGTATAGTATAATTAAAAAATTGATTAAAAGCGAAGAAAACCAAAGTGAGAAATCAGTTATAGAAAAAATATTCAGTAAAACTGAAGTGCGAATAACTTCTGTCGGGGTCTTTATTATGTTTTTTTAGGAGCCTTAAGAGCTGCTAATAATGAAATGGCTAATATAATTAATTTGGGTTTTTTCCCTATTTTGTTGTGTGGGGAATATACTTGATTTATAGAATGATAAGATGTAAATTTAAAAAGTTATGAATTATTTTCCCGTAATTGATACATATTACCAAAGGAGACAAAAATGAACCTGCTCAAAAAATACACATACATAAAGCAACGCGAAATAACAGACTGCGTGGCAGCGTGCCTAGCTACAATATCAAAACAATATGGACTTAAAATACCCATAACAAAAATAAGAGA
>JAJOKQ010000008.1:0-3773 GCA_021129785.1 Clostridiales bacterium
AGTGGGAAGTCACAAAGTTGGTACAGGCTCGTCACCACAAGCAGTTATGACTGCATTAATATCTGACCCTCTTGATAAAGGTGGTTTGATAATTACTGATGTCGATAAATATTCAGTAGAAATGCAAAACCCAGATATAACTAAACCAGCTGGCGCAGGGGATGTTCCAGAATCTAATTATAAAATGATAGCAGCATTAGGAGTTAAGAGAAAAGAGTTAGAAAGAAAAGATATTGATACTTTTGCAAAAGAGCACGGCATGCCAGGTTGGGCACCTACTCAAGGACATATCCCATCGGGAGTACCATATATTGGGCATGCAAGAGAAGCGCTTTTAGACGGTGAAATTGATAGAACTATGATAGTTGGAAAAGGTAGTTTGTTTTTAGCAAGAATGACTAATCAGTTTGATGGTGTATCAGTAATTATTGAAAAGAATGCAGTTGGGTCGGATGATAAAACTACAGGAATTTCAGAAGACGAAGTGAAAAAGATGATTGCAGAAGCAATGAGAAACTTTGCATCACACTTATTAGAAGGATAGGGGTGAATCATATGGAAAATAAAGCAGTTAAAGAAATGATAAGTAAAGTATTTTCAGATATTGCTGATGGCATAGAAACAGGTCAATTTGGCAAGAACATTAAAATTGGGATAACTACTCTAGGAAGTGAACATGGCATTAGTAATATAGTTAAGGGCGCAGAACAAGCTGCAAAAAACGAGGCAGCGTTTGACGTAGTTCTAGTAGGGCCAAAAGTAGATACTGAACTAGAGTTAGTAGAAGTAAGTACAGAAGGTGAAATGCATAGAAAAATGGAAGAATTGCTAGAAACAAAATATATTGATGCATGCGTAACTATGCATTATAATTTCCCAATTGGAGTTTCTACAGTAGGAAGAGTAGTTACACCAGGAAAAGGAAAAGAACTATTCATTGCTACAACAACAGGTACTTCAGCGCCAGACAGAGTAGAAGCAATGGTTAGAAATGCAATTCATGGAATAATCGCGGCAAAAGCCACAGGAATTCCTGCGCCTACGGTTGGAATTTTGAATGTTGATGGAGCAAGACAAGTAGAAAGAGTTCTAAAAGAACTTGATTCTAATGGATACAAAATTAATTTTGCTGAAGGCATGCGGGCTGATGGTGGCGTGATTATGAGAGGTAATGATTTGCTAGCAGGAACTCCAGATGTAATGTTACAAGATACATTAACAGGAAATATTCTAATGAAAATGTTCTCAGCATTTACAACTGGTGGAGATTATGAGGCATCAGGTTATGGATACGGACCGGGTATAGGTGAAGGGTATGATAATACAATACTTATTTTGTCGCGTGCTTCAGGCGTGCCTGTAGTAGCTGGAGCAATTAAGTATGCTGCTGACCTAGTAAGAGGAAACATCAATAAAGTGATTAAAGAAGAATTTGAAGCAGTTAACAAGGCAGGGTTAAAAAATATTTTAGATTTTTTGAATAAAGGGAGCAAGAAATCTTCAGAAGACGAAGAAGAAGTTCTAGCACCACCGAAAGAAATAGTTACAGGTTCTCTAGCAGGTATAGATATCCTAGATTTAGAGGATGCAGCAAAAGAACTATGGCGCAAAGGGATTTATGCTGAAAGTGGAATGGGTTGTACAGGTCCAATTGTAATGATAAGTGAAGCAAATATTGAAAAATCAATAAAGATTTTAAAAGATTTAGAGTATTTGCCTAAAGATTATACTCACTGCTAAGTGTTTTTGATAAGCAAAAAAAGAGAGCCCAAAAGGGCTTTTTTTTAATTCAAAAAAATGCAAATATGGAAAATTACAAAGAAAGATAAAAAAGAACAAAAGACTCATCAACTATATTGTTTATCAATTTAAATTGACGTATAATTAAGAAAACTAGTTGAGGAGAAAATAAATGAAATTACTTTAGAGGGAAGTCATATTACTAGCAATATAATATTTAACAACTACTATGATGAAAGATATTTTTACGCTGTAAAATGCAAAGAAAATAATGTAACAAGCGTTGTAATGAGTTCAAGATATTTTGAATTTCCTATTAAACTACTCAATACCACTAAAAATATAGTAGAAATTTTCATGGTAGAAAATTTAAAATGGTTTGGTTACGGAGTTAAAACGAAAGGGGTATCAGACTTGAGTTATTACTACCATGACTTAGTTAATAACACTACTGAGAGAATTTCGAATAAATATATAGAAGAAGTTGATTTTAGCATTTGTTTGGAAAAATTTAAAACGAAAACGTTTAATATAGATGATTTTGTTATTCAATATGTAGTCTCCATGCCAAAGAAAGAGTTTGATTTTGTAATTAAAGATGGGATTATTTTTGACCCTGAGAAAGAAACAATAAAAATAGGATATAACATAGGAATAATTGATAATATCATTGAGAGTATTACTAATAGTGATATAAAAGGCAAGCGAGAAATAGATGCTCATAGGTTGATAGTTAGCCCGGGGTTTATCGACATGCTCTCTTTTAATCCCAATCTAGTTGGTGCAAAGTTTAAAATAGGAGATGGAGTAACTACAAATCTCTCTATACATGGTTGCACTAATGACTTCGATGCGTTTTTTGCACGTTATGAAAGATGCTCAACGTTGAATCATCCTAGAGCTTCTGGGGCGTTTGCAAGGTTTTTTGGCAGATATGTTAGAGATTAAAACATTATGCCTTTAATGGAGGGGATCAAAAAAACATCTTTCTTAACGGCCAAGCAACTTGAACCTATATCGGAGGATATGAAGAAAAGAGGGAGATTAAGAGAAGGAACTATTGCTGACATAACTATTTTTGATTATGCTAGAATAATTGATACCTCTTCACCAGAAATTCCGCATCTTTGTCTAAAGGAATTGAGTTTGTAATTGTTTCTGGGGTCGTGATAAAAGACGAAGAGGGAATTGACACTAGTAAACGGCATGGGAAACCTATTAAAAACAGTTTCTAGAAATTGTATGCAGTTGAACGTACTTATAGGAAACATAGTTACAGGGAATTAACATATTATCAATAGACAATCTGTGCAAAAAGTGCTACTCTTAGTAAGTGATTAAAATTATAAATGAAAAGAGGAAACGTGAATGGAGCAAAAAATGCTACTACCAGGTGAAGTTGCAGTAGCGACCATAGAAACTGGTCGAGCAAAGGCAAGCAAGAGCACAATGACATTATTGCTACTAGGAATACTTGCAGGTGTTTTTATATCTTTTGGTGCTGTGGGTGCAACAACACTTTGGGGATTAACACAAGATCCCGGTCTAGGAAAACTTTTAGGTGCAGCAATATTTCCTGTGGGTATTATATTTGTAGTTCTAGCTGGCTCAGAGCTGTTTACAGGTAACAGTTTAATGACACTTGCACTAATGGACAAAAAGATTGGAATTAAGAGTTTGTTGAGAAACTGGATTTTGGTTTATATTGGAAATTTTATCGGGGCGGTTGCAATTGCTATTTTGATTCACCAAGCGTATTTGTGGGGATCAGTTGATGGAGCTACTAATATGATAGGGGCAAAAGCCGTAACAATTGCTAAAGCAAAAATGTCGATTCCGTTTGCAACTATAATTATCAGAGGAATTCTATGCAATATGGTCGTTGTTTTAGCAGTTTGGATTCAAACTTCAGCTAAAGATGTAACAGGTAAAATATTAGCTATGTGGTTTCCTATTACTTTATTCGCTATGTCAGGTTATGAGCATGTAATAGCCAATATGTTTTTTATTCCTGTAGGTATGTTTTTAGGAGC
>JAJOKQ010000008.1:3873-9215 GCA_021129785.1 Clostridiales bacterium
TCAATGTATTATTAATATCAATTGAGGAGGAATTTTGAATGTTTAAAAAGATTTTTGTTTTAGTGCTTGTTATAGTTATGATGGCTACTGCATTAGTTGGTTGTGGAGCTACAGATGAAGGTGAAGGACTTTCTATGGCAATGGTAACAGATGTTGGTGGAGTTAATGATCAATCATTTAACCAATCTGCTTGGGAAGGACATCAAAGAGCAGAAAAAGAACTAGGATTTAACGTAAGTTACTTAGAGTCGAATCAAGATGCAGATTATCACCCAAACATTGAAACATTAATGGGAGCAGGAAACGATTTGATATGGGGAATTGGTTTTAAAATGGGAGACACTATTTTAGAAGCGGCTAATAATAACCCAGATCAAAAGTTTGCGATTATTGATTATGCATATGGTGACGATGCTCCAGATAATATAGTAGGAGTATTATTCAAAGAACAAGAACCTTCTTTCTTAGTTGGCTATATTGCAGGAAAAATGACTAAAACAGGAAAAGTAGGATTCGTAGGCGGAATGGAATTCCCAGTTATTCATAGATTCCAATATGGTTTTCTAGCAGGAGTCGCTCATGCAGATCCTAATGTAGAAGTATTTGTACAATACGCTGATTCTTTTGTAGATGCGGCCATTGGTAAAGCTATAACTAATCAAATGTACCTTGACGGTGCTGACATCGTTTTCCACGCTGCGGGCGGAGTAGGCGATGGAGTGATAGCAGCAGCTCAAGAGCAAGGCAAATGGGCTATTGGTGTGGATAGAGACCAAAATGACCTAGCTCCAGATAACGTTTTAACATCTGCAATGAAACGTGTAGATAATGCTATCTTTAACGTAGCTGAAATGTTAAAAGAAGGTAACTTCCCTGGTGGCGAAACAGTTGTAATAGGCTTAGCAGAAGGCGGAGTTGGAATTGCTCCAACATCAGATAAGCATGTATCTGCTGACTTGTTAGCAGAAGTTGCTGAAATAGAAAAGAAAATTATTGCTGGAGATATCGTAGTTCCTTATAGCGCAGAGACATTTGAAGCAAGCAGATAATTGCTATAAAGATATTAAAACTTACCAAATCAGGCAAGTATTATACTTTGATAGTATATGTGAAAAAATAAAGATTGGTTGACCCCAATCTTTATTTTTTACACTATAGTTATACAAATAGGTGAGATTGTATTTTTATTCCAATGCAAATTTGACACATATAGTTAGTTGCCTAGAGCTAAACTAAATAAGACAGTAAAGGAATTTTGCAAAAGATTTTTTAATGATAGGAGGATTAACCGTTGAAATCTATAGATTTTAGTGTAAAAGCAGTTGAAATGAAAAACATTGTTAAAAAATTTGGAGATTTTACCGCTAATGATCAAATAAATTTAACTGTGCATAAAGGAGAAGTACATGCATTGTTAGGAGAAAATGGTGCAGGAAAATCTACTCTAATGAATGTTTTATACGGACTGTATCAGCCGACTTCAGGAGAGATTTTTATCAATGGTGATAAAAAAGACATTATTGATCCAAATGCTGCAATTACTTGTGGTATAGGGATGGTGCATCAACATTTTATGCTGGTTGAAACATTTACAGTTGCTGAAAATATTGTGCTTGGAATGGAACCAACTAAAAAAGGTTTATTAGATATGGCAAAAGCAATAAAGAATGTAGAAGAAATATCTAAGAAGTATGGTTTGTTTGTTGATCCAAATGAGAAGATATACAATATTTCTGTTGGGATGCAACAAAGAGTTGAAATATTAAAAGCTTTATACAGAGGAGCAGATATATTAATACTAGATGAACCGACTGCGGTTCTTACTCCACAAGAAATTAAGGAACTAGTGCAAATAATGAGAAATCTAACAGAACAAGGGAAGACTATAATTATTATTACGCATAAATTAAAAGAAATTAAAGAAGTGGCAGACTATTGTACAATTATTAGAAGAGGAAAGTATATTGATACCGTCGATGTGAGTAAGACAACAGAATCTGAACTTGCGTCTAAAATGGTCGGGCGCGAAGTGATATTTGAGGTAGAGAAGCGAGAAAAAGAAAAGGGAAAATTATCGCTAAAAATTGATAACTTAGTTGTTAAAAACAACAGAGGAATAGATGCGGTTAGAGGACTATCTTTAGAAGTTTTTGAAGGAGAAATATTAGGGCTTGCCGGAATAGATGGAAATGGACAAAGTGAGTTAATAGAGTCTTTAACAGGGCTAAGACCAGTTGTGTCAGGTAAAATACATGTAAACAGTAAGGAAATTACGAACAAAACTCCTCTTAGTATTTTAGAAAATAAGCTAAGCTCAATACCAGAAGATAGACAAAAAAGAGGCTTAGTAATGGAATACAGTGTTGCAGAAAATATGGTCTTAGAAAACTATCGCGTTAAGCCATTTTCGAATAAAGGCATACTTAACCATGATGAAATAAAAGTGTTTGCTGAGAAACTTATCGATAAATTCGATGTTAGAACAGAAGGACCAACGCAAGTGGTAAGTGCACTTTCAGGTGGAAATCAGCAAAAAGTAATTATTGCAAGAGAAGTTACTAATGACCCTGATGTTTTAGTAGCTGCACAGCCTACGAGAGGATTGGATGTAGGTGCAATAGAGTTTGTTCACAAAGCATTGATAGAGCTGAGAAACGAGAATAAAGCTGTATTGTTAGTGTCTCTGGAACTTGACGAGATAATGAATATTGCAGATAGAATTGCAGTTATTTATGAAGGCGTTATTGTAGGAATAATGGACGCTAAAGATGCAAACGAAAATAAAATTGGTCTTATGATGGCGGGAGGTGCTAAAGATGAAGCTATTTGATAAGATAAAGTCTAAAGTAATTGGCTTATTTCTAAAGGAAAATTTAAAATTCACATTAATATCCATTTTTATTGGCTTTTTAATTGGATCAATGACACTAGCAGTGGCAGGATTTAATCCCTTTAGAGCCTACGCAATAATGCTTAGCGGCGTATTTGGACGCTTGAATTATATTGCCTGGGTGATTATAAGGTCAACTCCACTAATTTTAACTGGACTGTCAATTACATTCGCGTTTAAAACTGGATTGTTTAATATTGGAGCCGAAGGGCAATTTATTATTGGTGCTTTAGTTGCCGCGTTAGCAGGCTATTTTATTCAACTACCTGCAATAGTGCATATTCCAGTTGTCATATTGTTAGCCGCTTCTGCTGCTGCGCTGTGGGGAGGCATAGCTGGATATTTGAAAGCTAAATTTGGAGTACACGAAGTTATAGCTACTATAATGCTAAATTGGATAGCTCTGTATTTAACAAACTTTGTAGTTACACTAGAAGCTGTACAAATACCTGCAAGACCAGTATCTCACAATATTCAACCGACAGCGAGTTTGATGTTTTTTCAACAATGGAAAGTTACAGAAGAAGGTAGAGCTTGGTTGTTAGACAACTTTCTTGCAAGGGAGATACTAAGAACTCCTTTTAATGCAGGAATTTTATTTGCTGTTATATTAGCGGTTGTAGTATGGTATATTTTAAAACATACAACACTCGGTTATGAGCTAAAAGCTGTAGGACTCAACAAACACGCAGCTGAATATGCAGGAATCAATGTACAAAAAAACATAGTGCGCGCAATGCTTATTTCTGGGGCTTTGGCAGGCATGGCAGGGGCATTCCACGTGTTGGGTAATACACAGAGAATAGCAATACTGGCGGCTATGGAAGGCTTTGGATTCAATGGAATAGCTGTAGCTTTAATTGGTGGAAGCACGGCGATTGGAGTGGTTCTTTCAGCATTCCTGTTTGGTGCTTTACAGTATGGAGGAACCAAAATTCAACTAGCACTTGGTGCTCCTACCGAAGTAATTAATATTATGATAGGAACTATTGTATTCTTTATAGCAATTCCGAGGCTTATAAAAATACTATTAGCAAAGTTTAGTAAGAAGCGAGGTGAAGATAATGCTTGAGAGTTTAGCATTTATAATTGGTATCACGTTAATGTATTCTACCCCACTTATTTTTACGGCTTTAGGAGGAGTAATTTCGGAAAACTCGGGAGTAATTAATATCGGACTTGAAGGAATGATGACAATGGGTGCGTTTGTTGGAGCAACAGTGGCATACTTTACAGGAAACCCATGGTTAGCATTTTTAGCTGCAGGATTAGCCGCTACTTTGTTAGCGTTTTTACATGCTGTGGCATCAGTTACTTACTCAGCAAATCAAGTTGTGTCGGGAATTGCAATTAATTTCCTAGGATCAGGAATAGCATTATTTTTAAGTAGAATGTTTTTCGATGGGGCTACAATGACAAAGCCTATTCCGTTAGATGGAACTATGCCAAGACCGCTGCATAATCTATTTATAGGGCTGTCTGAGAATCTTCCAGGTTTTGCTGGAAGGATGTTTGAGAGAAATTCTGTGATCAATTTAATTTTCGACCAAGATGCAACAGTTTTTATAGCCTTAGCAAGTGTTTTTGCGGTTTGGTTTGTATTGTATAAAACTAAGATTGGATTAAGAATACGAGCAGTAGGTGAACATCCAAAATCTGCAGATACACTTGGTATAAATGTTACTAAGATAAGGTACTTTTGCGTCATGGCATCAGGCATGTTTGCAGGATTTGGTGGTGCAGCACTTAGCATTGCAATCGTAGCTAACTTTAGACAAACTCTTGTTTCAGGGCATGGTTTTATTGCGCTTGCAGCAATGATTTTTGGTAAATGGAAGCCGCAAGGAGCTATGTGGGCTTGTATGTTATTTGGTGCTGCAAATGCATTAGTTGTATTCTTTGGAAGAGCAGCTTCACCTATTCAAATATCGCAGCAACTACTTTCAATGCTTCCGTATATTTTGACGTTAATTGTTCTTACAGGAATTGTCGGAAGAGCTAATGCACCAAAAGCTTTAGGTGTGCCATATGAAAAGGACAAAAGTTAGACATTAATTAACAAAGAGGTCTAAGTAATGTACTATGACTTGAGTGAAAACTAAAAGATAGAAAAGGGCTAACGAAAAATTGTTAGTCCTTTTTCTCATAAAGTGTTGAAATGTTGACATTTTGTTTGTAATATAATAGAATAATTGTAATCTTAAGAAGATAGGAGAAAGTATGAAACAATCAAATATGCATATTAAAACTTTGAGACAATCACCCTTTGAAGGAAAAATGCAAGGGCAGCACTTGATGTTTAGAGCTGGAATGATGAAAAAAAATGGATCTGGAGATTATATTCTGATGCCGTATGGTTATGTCCTATATAACTATTAGTTGATAAAGTGACATCTTTATCTATTATGTTTTAGAGTCAAGACTCCCACTTCTTCAAGTGGGAATTTCCAAG
>JAJOKQ010000105.1 GCA_021129785.1 Clostridiales bacterium
TAGTATAGATGGACAAAAATCAATTGATAGAGTTTTAGAAGAAATATTCAAACTGCTAAAGAAAGATAAAGTATGATTTATATAAGATCTCAACGAGAAATTGAAATAATGCTTGAAGCTGGTCAAATAGTTGCTAAAACGCATGAATTGTTAAAGACGGCAATCAAAGCTGGGATTACAACTAAAGAACTTGACGAAATAGCAGAATCTTTTATCAGAGAGCAAGGAGCTGTTCCAGCATTTAAAGGATACGGTGGTTTCCCTGCTAGCATATGTACTTCGATTAATCACGAAGTAGTGCACGGAATCCCAGGATCAAACAAACTTATAGATGGCGACATCATTAGCATTGACATAGGAGCGATGTATAAAGGCTATTTCGGCGATGCTGCAAAGACTCATGGAGTAGGTCAAATAAGCAAGAAAGCACAATTACTAATTGATGTTACAAGAGAGAGTTTTTACGAAGGTCTAAAATGCGCAAAAGAAGGGTTTAGGTTATCTGACGTATCACATGCAATTCAAACACATGCTGAAAAATATGGATTCTCTGTAGTGAGAAATTATGTAGGGCATGGAATAGGCACTAAAATGCATGAGGACCCACAAATACCTAATTTCGGAAGACCTGGCAAGGGTCCGCGCTTGAAAGCAGGTATGGTCTTAGCAATAGAGCCAATGATAAATGCCGGAGTGTATAATGTTGAAGTCATGCCAGATAACTGGACGGTTTCTACTCTAGACAGGCAAAACTCTGCACATTATGAGCATACGGTTGCTATTACCGAAGATGAACCTGAATTATTGACCCAGCTTAAGGTTGTTTGAAAGAGGTGGTACGGTGTACGATAATGGTTTTGGAATAGGTCGTGTAGTTCGTTCAAATAAAGGCAGAGATAAAAACAAGATATTTTTAGTAGTAGATGAAATTGATGAAGATTACGTTTTGATTTGTGATGGTAGTTTAAGAAAAACTGACAACCCAAAGAAGAAAAAAATTAAACATATATCAAAACTAAACATAATATCAGAAGAACTAAAATATCGTGTAGTACACAAGAAAAAAATTAATAACGCCTTTATTAGAAGAGAGTTAGAAAGATTGGGTGTAAGAACCCGAAATTAGAATTGGAGGTTGATTCCCATATGTCGAAACAAGATGCTATTGAAGTAGAAGGCAGTGTTAAAGAAGCACTTCCAAATGCAATGTTTGTTGTACAGCTTGAAAACGGGCATGAAATTTTAGCACATCTCTCAGGTAAATTAAGAATGCATTTTATTCGAATTTTGCCAGGAGATAAGGTTACTGTTGAGCTATCGCCTTATGATTTAACACGCGGTAGAATTACGTGGAGAAAGAAGTAGTTGAGGAGGGATTGCAATGAAAGTGAGAGCTTCAGTAAAACCAATTTGCGAAAAATGCAAAATAATTAAGCGAAAAGGTAGAGTAATGATAATTTGTGGGAATCCTAGACATAAACAAAAACAAGGTTAATAAATTATGCTGGAGTTTTAAATTGTTTAGTGATATATTATTCACTGAGGTATTTAGTTTGCTAGAGCGGCTGATAAAAAGAGATTCTAAGTAAACTTTATATAATAGAAGAGTTGGTTTAATGTGGACGTAAAAAGAAACAGGAGGTGTATTCTCGTATGGCCAGAATTGCTGGTGTTGACTTACCAAGAGATAAAAGAGTAGAAATAGGATTAACTTATATATTTGGGATTGGACGTAAGACTTCTAATGACATATTAAGAGAAGCAGGTATAAATCCGAACACAAGAGTCAAAGATTTAACTGAGGGTGAAATTAACTCACTAAGAAAAACGATTGACAACTCGTGTCAAATCGAGGGAGATTTAAGAAGAGAAATTTCTCTGAACATTAAGAGACTAAAAGAAATTAGATGCTACAGAGGTATTCGTCATAGTAAAGGATTGCCTGTAAGAGGTCAAAAAACTAAAACTAATGCGCGTACTAGAAAAGGACCTAAGAGAGCATTTGGACGCAAGAAAAAGTAAAAAATAGAAAGGAGGGGCTACAACATGCCTAAGGGTAAAAGAAAAATCGTTCGTAAAAGAAAAGAACGTAAAAATATTGAACGTGGGCAAGCCCATATTCAATCTACATTTAATAATTCAATCATTACATTAACAGATATGAAGGGCAATACAATAGCATGGTCAAGTGCTGGTCAACTTGGATTTAAAGGTTCGAGAAAATCTACTCCTTTTGCTGCACAAATGGCGGCAGAAGCTGCTGCGAAAGAAGCAACAGACCATGGTTTGAAAATAGTAGAAGTGTATGTAAAAGGACCAGGAGCAGGTAGAGAAGCAGCAATTAGAGCGCTACAAGCCGCAGGGCTGGAAGTTAGCTTAATTAAAGATGTAACACCAATTCCTCACAATGGTTGTAGACCACCAAAACGAAGAAGAGTATAGTAACTAACAAGGAGCTGCTATAATGGCAAGATATAAAGATGTAGTATGTAGACTGTGCCGTAGAGAAGGTATTAAACTTTATCTAAAAGGCGAGAGATGTTATTCAGAAAAATGTGGTATCACTAAAAAAAGTGCACTACCAGGACAACATGGTTTTAGCAGAAGAAAATTATCGAATTACGGAATACAGTTAAGAGAGAAACAAAAGACAAAAAGACATTACGGTATTTTAGAGTCTCAATTTAGAAAATATTTCGAGATGGCAGACAAATAATTTGGATACAGGAGATAACCTACTTAGAATTTTAAAAACGCGCTTAGATAATGTTATATTTAGGTTAGGATTTGCGGAATCAAGACCACAAGCTAGACAAATGGTAGTGCACGGATATTTCCTAGTGAATGGCAAAAAAGTAGATATTCCTTCTTACTTAGTTAAGGCAGGAGACGTTATTATTGTAAAGCAAAGATCTAAAAAAATCGAAAGATTAAAAACTTTAGCTGAGAATTTCAATGGCACAGTGCCTAACTGGCTATCAGCTGATATTGAGAATTTAGAGGGGAAAATTGTTACGTTGCCTTCAAGAGAAGATGTAGACTTACCAATTGAAGAGCATTTAATAATTGAGCTTTATTCCAGATAATACAGTTGAAGCATTTACCCTCGTAATATAATTGAAGAGTGAAGGAGGGTTTGGGTTTATGATGGAAATGGAAAAACCAAAAGTTGAGATTACTGACCAAAGTGATGATTGTACTTTTGCTAGGTTTATTGTTGAACCTCTTGAGAGAGGCTACGGAATAACTCTAGGAAATACAATGAGGAGAATAATGTTATCATCTCTTCCAGGAGTTGCTGTTACATCAGTAAAGATAGACGGAGTTTTACATGAATTTACAACAGTTCCAGGCGTTAAAGAAGACGTGACTGAAATAATTTTGAACTTGAAAAGTTTAGTTAGTAGGTTGCACGGTTGCGACAAAGCGACAGTAAGAATTGAAGCTGAGGGAGAAGGAATTGTAACTGCAGGTGATATCATAGCAGATTCTGATGTTGAGATATTGAATCCGGATATGCATATTGCGACTTTAAGTTCGGATGCAAAGCTGAATATGGAGATTAATATTGCTAGCGGAAGAGGATATGTACAGGCAGAAAACAATAAATACCATGGGATGCCAATTGGTGTTATACCAGTTGATTCTATTTTTACACCTGTAAGAAAAATTAGCTACACTGTTGGAAATACAAGAGTAGGTCAGATTACGGACTATGACAAACTCATATTAGAAGTACTCACAGACGGGAGCTTAGAGCCTGACGAAGCTGTGTCACTTGCTGCTAAGATAATGAATGAACATTTAAATTTGTTTATTTCTTTAACAGAACATGTGGCAGAAGTTGAAATTATGATTCACAAAGAAGACGATAAAAAAGAAAAAGTGCTTGAATTGACGATAGAAGAACTTGATCTTTCAGTAAGGTCGTATAACTGTTTAAAAAGAGCAGGAATCCATACAGTGGAAGAACTTACAAAAAAAGCAGAAGATGACATGATGAAAGTAAGAAATCTCGGGAGAAAATCGCTTGAAGAAGTACAAAAAAAGCTCCAAGAATTGAATTTAAATCTTAAAGCGAACGAGGAATAGCAAGCAATAGATAAGGAGGTGCTAAGTATGGCTGGCTATAGGAAGTTAGGACGCGAAAGCGCACACAGAAACCTTATGCTAAGAAATTTGGTAACAAGCCTGCTAAAACATGGCAAGATGGAAACAACAGAAGCTAAGGCGAAAGAAACTAGAAGGCTTGTAGAAAAAATGATTACTCTTGGTAAAAGAGGAGACTTACATGCAAGAAGACAGGCTATTGCTTTTATGACAGAAGAAAAAGTTGTAAAAAGTTTATTTGAAGAAATCGCACCTAAGTACCAAGACAGAAACGGTGGATACACACGTACTATGAAACTTGGACAAAGAAAAGGCGATGCAGCTGAAGAAGTAATAATTGAATTAGTATAGTATAACAATACTTAAAGACTCTCTCGTAGAAAAAACGAAGAGAGTTTTTCACTTTAGCGAGCGCTTTTTAGCATGGCTTAAAGTTGTAGATTGTGATATAATGAGTATCGAATTAGCATCTTAGATTAAAAGATTAAGTCGGTCACGAATTGGGAGTAGAGATTATGGGAAAAGAAAATCAAATGATAAATATTGATAATATAACATACGAATATAAGAGCGAAGAGGAAAATCTTATCGCAATTAAAGACCTATCTTTAGACGTAGAGCAAGGTGAATTCATAGTAATAATAGGTCATAATGGTTCTGGAAAATCAACCTTAGCTAAACATATGAATGCTCTTTTACTGCCAACAGAAGGTGTTGTAGAAGTAAAAGGGATGGATACAAAAGACGAAGATCACACTTGGGATATCAGACAAATTGCTGGTATGGTATTGCAAAATCCAGACAACCAAATAGTAGGAACAATTGTAGAAGAAGATGTAGCTTTTGGGCCTGAAAATCTAGGCGTAAAAAGAGAAGAAATAATAGAACGCGTTGAGAATTCTCTTAGTTTAGTCGGCATGGATGCTTATCGTCTTAAAGCTCCACATCTACTATCTGGCGGGCAAAAACAAAGAATCGCTATAGCAGGCATAATAGCTATGAAACCAGATTGCATAATTCTAGACGAACCAACAGCAATGCTTGACCCAGAAGGTAGAAGAGAAGTAATGAAAACAATAAAAAAATTAAACAAAGAAGAAAAAATAACTATAATTCATATAACGCATTTTATGGAAGAAGCCGTAGATGCAGATAGAGTAATTGTTATGGAAGACTCAAAAATAGTTCTTCAAGGAAGACCAAGAGAAGTTTTTAAACAAGTAGAAAAGCTTAAAAAACTTGGCTTAGACGTGCCACAAGTAACCGAACTTGCCTACATACTTGCTAGAGAAGGAATTAATATACCAGCTGACGTTTTAACAGTTGATGAAATGGTGATGAAAATATGTCAATTACAATAGAAAATTTAACTCATATATACAACGAAGGTAGTCCATATCAAACTAATGCTTTAGAGGACGTAAACATAGAAATAAAATCAGGAGAGTTTATAGGCTTAATTGGACATACTGGCTCAGGAAAATCTACGTTAATACAACATATCAATGGATTATTGAAGCCCGATAAAGGGAAAATAATTGTAGAGGGCATGGATATTACGCGCAAAGACGTAAAAATGACACAAGTTAGAAAAAAAGTAGGGCTAGTATTTCAATACCCAGAACATCAACTATTCGAGGAGACAGTATATAAAGACATTGCATTTGGGCCGAAGAACGTAGGGCTAGATAGCGAAGAAATAGATAATAGGGTAAAAGAAGCGATGAACCTTGTAAAACTTCCATTTGAAGAATTAAAAGAACGATCCCCTTTTGAACTTAGTGGCGGGCAGCAAAGAAGAGTAGCAATAGCAGGAGTGCTTGCAATGAAGCCCGACATACTAATATTAGATGAACCTACTGCAGGTCTTGACCCTAGAGGAAGAGATGAGATTTTCGAACAAATTAGATTGCTACATCAAAAATATAAGAATACAATTATCTTAGTATCACACAGTATGGAAGACATAGCAAAACTCACAGATAGGATTATAGTTATGCACGAAGGCAAAGTACTATTAACAGGGGAAACGAAAGCAGTCTTTAGAGAATCTAAAAGATTAGAAGCTATTGGGCTAGGAGTTCCTCAAATAACAAAATTGATGGGAATATTAGCAGATAAAAATATTCCACTCGCTAGAGATATTTTAACAGTTGAAGATGCAAAAATAGAAATATTAAAGTGGCTAAGGGGCAAAAAAAATGCTTAAAGACATAACAATTGGACAACACTATCCTACGGGATCAGTTGTACATAAACTTGATCCAAGGACTAAAATAATAGCTGTATTCGTATTTATAATTACATTGTTTCTTGTAGATAATTTTATGGCATATGGATTCGTTGCTGTATTTGTGCTATTGTGTATAATGATTTCCAAAATTCCAATGAAATACATTATTAAAGGACTAAAACCATTAACATTCATTATTCTATTTACCTTAATGATTAATTCTTTTATGATTGCCGGGGAAATTATTATTAGTATAGGACCTTTAAGCATTACCAAGGAAGGTTTATACCAAGGTTCTTTTATGGCAGTCAGGCTAATTATGCTAGTAATTGGTACGTCGCTACTAACCCTGACAACCTCTCCAATCACGCTTACAGATGGGATAGAAAGCTTATTAAATCCGCTTAAAAAAATTGGTGTGCCAGCGCACGAGCTTGCAATGATGATGACAATAGCACTAAGATTTATTCCGACTTTACTAGAAGAGACAGACAAAATAATGAAAGCACAAATGGCAAGAGGAGCAGACTTTGAGAGTGGGAGCTTAATAAAGCGGTCGAAAAGTTTAGTACCTCTATTAGTACCACTTTTTACTAGTGCATTTAGGAGAGCAGATGACCTAGCAATGGCAATGGAAGCTAGATGCTATAGAGGTGGAGAAGGACGTACAAGGATGAAGCAATTAAAATACTATAAACGTGACTTTGTTGCGATTGTGATAGTGGTTTCAATGTTTGCTATTTTGTATTTTTCGTAGAGAAGGCAACAGTTGAAGAATTGAGAAGAAAAAGCGAAACACAAAATGTACATAAAACTGCCTTAGACTTTTGCAATTTAAAAACTTTTTGGATGTAAAAATCCCTACGCGTGAACTCAAATGAATCTAGTGAAAAGTTGGACACGAAAAAATATTTTATTAGGATTGATACTATGAGAAACATAATGCTAGAAATAGAATACGACGGTACAGATTTTAACGGGTGGCAAATACAACCTAAGGGCAGAACTGTAGAAAAAGAAATAATGAAAGTAATAAAAAGAATAACAAAGCATGAAGTTAAAATATTTGGCGCAAGCAGAACAGATGCTAAAGTACATGCAAGAGGGCAAACAGCAAACTTTATGACCGAATCTAAAATACCTATCGATAGACTACCAAAAGCAATGAATGGACTATTACCTAAAGATGTGAGTATAATAAAAGCATTTGAAATGCCTAAAAATTTTCATGCAAGGTACCACGCTATTGGTAAAACATATAGTTATCATATCTACAATAGTGGCATAAAAAGTGCATTATTAAGTAGATATAGTTACTATTACCCAGTTACTCTAGATATTGAGCTGATGCGAGCTGCCACACAATTTTTAATTGGGGTACATGATTTTAAATCATTTATGTCCGCAAATAGTAATATTAGAAACACAGTTAGAACTATTAATAGCATAGACATATGTAAAAGAGATAAAAGTATTTACTTAACATTTGAAGGGAATGGATTTCTTTACAATATGGTTAGAATTATGGTGGGAACTTTATTAGAAATTGGTAGAAAAAAAATTGTACCTGAGCAAATGAAATATATATTAGAGTCAAAAAACAGAGTATATGCAGGTTGTACAGCAGTACCACAAGGTTTATTCTTAGAAAAAGTAATTTACCCTTGACACACACGGCTAGTTGTATTACAATTTATAAGAATCTGTTTACAAAATCCACATGCCCCGGATTTTTAAATAAAGATAATAGAAGAAATATACGAGAATATGTTATTTGAAGGAGGGAAATAATGAAATCCTATTTAGCTAGACCAAACGAAATAGAAAGAAAATGGTATATAGTAGATGCAGAAGGTAAGACATTAGGAAGAATGGCAACTCAAATTGCGACAGTATTAAGAGGAAAACATAAACCAGAATTTACTCCACATGTAGATACTGGAGATTTTGTAGTTGTTGTTAATGCTGAAAAAATAGTACTAACTGGAAAAAAATTAGACCAAAAATTCTACACTTATCACACAGGCTATGCAGGCGGACTAAGACAGATACCATACAGAAAAATGATTGCAGAGCAACCTGAAAAAATAATAATGAGTGCAGTTAAGGGAATGCTTCCAAAAACTAGACTAGGCAGAAAAATGCTTACTAAATTGAAAGTTTTCGCAGGTCCTACTCATAAACATGAAGCACAAACACCTGAAGAATTAAGCGTATAATAGATACCTAATAGAAAGGAGGAATTGTTTTAATGGCAAAAGTAACTTATTATGGAACTGGAAGAAGAAAGAGTTCTGTTGCAAGAGTTAGATTAGTTCCCGGAGAAGGGAATATTATCATAAATAAAAGAGATATTGAAGAATACTTCAATTATGCAACTCTTAGAAGAGAAGTAAAACAACCATTGGCATTAACTGAGACGTTGAGCAAATATGATGTAATTGCATTAGTACATGGCGGTGGATTCACAGGACAAGCTGGAGCACTAAGACATGGAATATCAAGGGCTTTGATTAAATCTAACGAAGAACTAAGAGGGACACTTAAAAAAGCTGGTTTCTTAACTAGAGATTCTAGAATGAAAGAAAGAAAGAAATACGGTTTAAAAGCAGCAAGAAGAGCTCCACAATTTTCGAAACGTTAGAAAACTTAAAAAACAAAAAAATAGACTACTTAGTCTATTTTTTTTATACAATGAAAAATTATGTATAGAATCATTGCTGTAAGTAATATAATAGAGCAAAGAAGTATGGGGGAAAACAATGATTAGGTTAGTTATTCTT
>JAJOKQ010000040.1 GCA_021129785.1 Clostridiales bacterium
TTACTTCTAAAAATTGGATATGCCTCTCTCTAGTAGCCGCTTGTATTATCAATTCTTCGTGAAATTGAATGTCTATGATTAATCCATCATTTGCCATTTCATCAAATATTACAGTGTGAAATTTAGCATACCTCTTAAACCGCTCGTAGTTTCCAATTGCTGAAACTACATAAGGTGGTGCAATTGGAGTCAGATTAACATTTATGCGATTCCCCGCTAAAATCACTTCGCTTCTTGCTGTGATTCTGTGATTGTTTATCGATATAGCTTCAGCACCAAACACTTTTAGTTCATTTATTAAGTTAACTAAATAATTGTTTTGCTCTACTAATATAGCTATATTCTCTCCAAACGATCCTTCAAATGATACTACAATACCTGGTCCAACTACATCTGTTTGACCACTTAAAAATCTGTAATAATACACTTCTTCTCTTAGCTTTTGTAAGGGATAACTATGCTCAGCATGCATTTCTTCATGCTTTCTCACCTCATTGTAAAGTTCTTCTATTTTTTGTTTTCTTTCAAAATTCTCTTTTCTTAAGGTTATCATTTCTTCAGTTTCGAACTCGCTTAATGGCAAGTGAAATTCAACTCCATTTAATCCTCTAAATCCTGCAAAATAAACACCTAGAATTACACCAACAAATATAAATGATAGAAACAAAATTACAATATTTTTTTTGTTTTCCAACTTTTTCTCCTACTTTCTCCTATAAAAGAACCACCGATTCTAAAGCATAGGCAAAAAACCTGGTCGTTATGAAAGAAGCGGTGAATACTGGGAATTTGCACTACTTAATGAAACCTATATTATCTCTGACTTTTTTCATAGTATTCTCTGCTATTTCTCCTGCTTTTTCTGCACCATCTTTGTATACAGAAACCAAATAATCTTTATTGTCCATAAGTTCAGCGTACTTTTCTCGAACTGGTCTTAAACGTTCAACTACAATCTCAGCTACGTCATTTTTAAATACTCCATATCCTTTATCATTATATTTTTCCTCTATTTCTCCTATGCTCTCTTTTGTTAAAGTCATGTAAATAGTCATTAAATTTTTGATTCCTAATTGTTCATCATTGTAGCTGATTCTATTCTTATTATCTGTTACAGCTCTTTTAATTTTCTTTAGAGTAATTTTCTCTGAATCCAACAAGAAAATAGTTCCATTTATGTTTGTGTCGGATTTTGACATTTTCATATTAGGCTCTTGTAAACTCATTATTCTTGCACCCATTTGTGGGATGTGAGGTTCTGGAACAACGAATGTTTTCCCATAAATGTTGTTAAATCTTATGGCAATATCTCTTGAAAGTTCTAAATGTTGTTTTTGATCTTCTCCAACCGGAACTTTTGACGCTTGATAAAGCAGTATATCTGCCGCTTGTAAAATAGGGTAAGTAAATAATCCAGCATTAACATTTTCTCTGTGTTTTTCTGATTTTTCTTTAAACTGTGTCATTCTGCTTAATTCGCCTAGGTATGTGTGACAGCTTAAAATCCAAGCAAGCTCAGTATGTTGTCTGACATGTGATTGAAAGAACAATATATTTTTTTTTGCATCTAATCCACAAGCCAAATATTGCGCAAGTAAAGAAATGCATGCTTCTTTAAATTTTTTCGGGTCTTGTCTTACTGTAAGTGAGTGTAAATCTACAATCGAATAGATGCACTTATATTCACTCTCTAATAACTTCCAATTTCGTATAG
The DNA here is from genome assembly GCA_021129785.1 of Clostridiales bacterium. Taxonomy (GTDB): domain Bacteria; phylum Bacillota; class Clostridia; order Peptostreptococcales; family NVVX01. The sequence goes on from JAJOKQ010000040.1 coordinate 1,715, forward strand.
CACCTATATAGTTTCCTATTGTTAAACTACCAGTCGGTTGCGCTCCACTCAAAATCGTCTCTACATTTACTGCATCCATTTTATCCCTACTTTCTAAAACCATCTTGTTTTAAAAAAATTCACCTCTATACATGTATAAAGGTGAAAAAATATAAATGTTTCCAAATTAAATTCTTCACTCTAACGTATCCTTATAATCCTAATAACTCTACAATTCTATTTTTGTCGAACCCAACAAGCATCTCTTCGTCAATTTGTATAACAGGAACAGCCATAATCCCTTTTTTCATTAACTCTTTTCTTGCAACCGCATCTGTTTGCACATTTTTCTCAACATATTTCACATTGTTTTCCGAAAGAAACTCTTTCGCTGTAAAACAGTGTGGTCATGTGTTACTTGTGTACACAATTACTTTCTTCTCCATTAATTTTCCTCCTGTAGTTGATTATATTTTGTAAAACAATTCTAATATTACTAAACACTCTTCAAATACATATTATCATATTTTAGCTGATATCCAAAGCTAAATAGTTTTTACATTCTATATTATTTGTTAAGTTAAATTCTTATTCATACCATACTTTCTTATTTGTTGTAGATATACCAAAAGCACCCATATTCAAAGACTCTATCACTTCTTTTTTAGTTTCTATTAATCCTCCCGCTATTATCGGAACATTAGTATTACTTCCTATTCGTTTAATAACTTTAGGCATAATTCCGGGTAATAATTCGGCCGAGTCAGGCTTTGTAGTATTTAATGTGCTAATACCCGTTTTTACAGACAATGAATCAAGAATAAACAATCTTTGAATTGCAAATAGGTTCATATTTTTTGTTATCTTTATCAAACTACTTTTCGTAGTAATTATCCCATCAGGTTTAATGTTTTTGCTAATATATTTTAAGGCTACAATATCTCTCGAAAATCCTTCCATCAAATCAATATGTATATAAATGTTTTTTCCGCGGTCTTTTACCTTGTCAACTATATTCTTTAAATTAAATATATTCCCATTTAGCAAGAAAATAATATCACAGGGAGAGTCTACAGCTGCTTGTAGTTTTTCTAAATCTTTTACTGCTGCAATTATGGGGTTATCTTGCAATAAACTCAAAAAATGTTTCCTCACTCTTATCGTCTCCTTTTAATCGATACAGAGACGGTCTTCTTGTCAATCTACTTTTTTCTCATTCGTTATAGATAGCTCAAGTGACCGTTATTTTATGTGTTTTACCGCAAAAATTTAATAATGTTTTTTAAAACCCTATCTACATCTTCCGAAGAATTTTCTGCTTCAAGAAGACATTCTCTTGCATTATCCTCAATCAAAATTAGCCCTATCTTTTCAATCGATGCTTTTATTGCTGTGATTTGTAGCAACACTTCTTCACACTGTTTTTCATCTTCAATCATGTTTACAATTCCTTGTATATGACCCTTTAACGTTTTCAATCTAACTATAACATCTTTTTTTGTTTTTTCTTCAATCATCTATTATCACCTTGTCAAGTATATTTCCTTCTTATCTATTCTCTCATAAATCCATGGTAAATACAAGGACAATTACATGCCTGATAAGAGAATTACGTGAAAAGCTTGGAGCATACAGACACTTATCATGTGCCATTTTAAGTAAGCACGAAAACAAATGACACATGAGTTTTTCCATGTGTCAAATATTATTACTCTCAATACATTATCATTTCAAACTATTTCTTGATTGGATTTGTTTTTTCCATGCATGCATTCCTAAAGAAAGACCTATAACTCCATAAGCTACGAATGCTCTAAAGAATTCACCTAATTGCGCATCTCCAAATACGTTTCTTCCTGCTAATGGAGAAACTATAAAGAGAGTGTGGAATAATACTACTCCTAATAAAGCTTGCCCTATAGTTGCTTTTGAAACTGAAGCTCCTCCAATTAGTAGCGCTGCAATAGAGAACATACCTACTTGCTCATGACTTCCGTAAGTACTCATTGTTCCTAAGTTTTGAAGGAAGAATAACTGCCCCCAAGAAGCTAAAACCGTTGATATTATAATAGCTGTAAGTCTTGTCTTGTCAGAATGTATTCCGGCAGTTGTTGCAATATGTCTGTCTTGACCTACAGTTTTTAAATCCTGTCCTAGTTTTGTTTTCATAATATAAACTGTGAAAACGCAAACTATTGCAATTGCAAGCACAGTTATTATCGGTACTCTTAGCATATTAAAAATCGATGCTGTTCTCATTATATATAAACTCAAAAGAAATGAAGGTAATGCGAAAGCAACAAAATAGTAATGTTTTTGCGCACTTTTCTTTGTCATTTTTTCTGATTGATCAAAGTAAAGTTTCATAGCTATATACAGTATTGGAAGACTTATAGTCGCTAGCAATGCCCAAAGAAATGCACTGTTTTCATCTATCATATTTATTCTGTATATATTCCCAAGAGCTACAATTACAGCTACTGCTAAGATATATAAATGGGTGTTTTTAACTTTTTTCGTCATCTTTCCTGCTTTATTTATATAAAATCTAATAAGAACAAATAGCATAGTATAAGTAGACATAGTTAATGCTGTCCATGGTATTGACATCATCCAAATATGATCAATCGCGTACTTTAGCCCACCCGTTAGGTCAAGAGACACCCTTAATCCTACTCCTGAGCTTAAAACCATCACTGGATTGTCCATTGGTATTAACGTACCAATAAGAATCAAAAATACTAATTGATATATCCCATTTGCAAAGAAACCAAGTATCAAGCTTGTAATCATTTCTTTACCTTTAGTTTTATTTAATAATTTCCCAGTTAAATATCCAAATACTATAGCTAACGGTACAGATAATAGCATTGCCAGCATAAAACCTCTTACACCTATAATTCCCCAGTGAGTTACAGCAATAATAGCTACCTGACCTGCCATAGCTCCAAGAACAATCGCAAAATTCAGTCCCATTCCTGCCAAAACTGGTATTATCAGAGCTAGAACTAAAAGTGAATTTCTTGTTATTCTTATTGATAACTCGTTAACGAAGAATGGTAATGATAGTCCTGAATAATAAAACCCTACTATGCCAAGTATAACAAAAACTATTGTTACCATGTTGCTAACAAAAAAACTCTTTATATTGTCAAACAACTCTTTTCTATCTGCCATATTATTCACCCCCACTAACTTGAGTTAATGCATATAAAATAATCCCGTTACTTATAATTATTCTAGAAATTTCTGCCAAACTTTCTAGGGTCATAATTATATTAGCAACTGGCAACGAGACTACCAACATTCCCTGAAAAAGCAAAGTTCCTATTAACACATTACTAATCGAAGCTTTTTTAACAGAGGCTCCACCAATTAATATCGCAGCAACTGCGCCAAATCCCATGAACATAGGCGCTTGGTACAATTGTATAAATGAAAAACTCTGATTAAAAACAATTATCCCGATTGAACCTAAAATCGTTGAGAGCATTGTTCCTACTATTCTACTTTTGTTTACGTTGATTCCCGATGCCTCAGCAAACTTTGGATTGTCGCCAGCAGCTCTCATAGCTACCCCTACTCTACTCCTTAAAAACATCCACATTAAGAGGCAAGCAAATAGAACAAACAAAATTGAACCCGTTGGAACCAGTAATCGTAATTTATCAGACTCCGCAAAAAGCGTGAAATCCCAAAAATCATTTAATACGCGCTCATAGCGGTCTACTAATGCTATTGTAGTTCTTATTCCTTTTCCGATTGGCCATGCAAACTCAGGGCTTTTAAGTGGAAGTATTAGCCAACCAATGCTCATTATAGAAACAGCAGAAAAACCTGCATAAGTTGCAACCATCATTTCTGATCCTTTTACTCTATTAAGTAGCCAGCCATAAGCCCACCCTACTATTGCTGCTAGGGGCATAGCTATTATAATAGCAGTAAAGAATCCTGCAAATCCTTTAAGATCTAGTTCAATACTTATTAAGCCTCCTAAAAGTCCACATAATATTCCTAGTGGTAGTCCGAAATTTAGCCCAATCCCAGCAATAATTGCTGGCACCATCGCAAGAACAAGAATCCCATGCATTCCAAAACGAACTAGTATAGCTGAAAACAAATCTCCTATTGGCAGCCCTACTACAACTGCAGTAACAGAAAGAATAGCTAGAAAAGATGCAATTATTAAGCGTGGCAATCCAAAACTTTTATAAAATCTATTTATCTTCTCCATCATTTTATATCATCTCCCTTGCTCTGCATTTTTTTGTATTCGCCCGCCATCATTAGCCCAAAATCAACATCGCTCGCATCAGGAGAAAGTATCCCTTCAACTTTTCCTTCACTTATAATTGCAATTTTATCACAAACAGATCTTAACTCTGCTAATTCACTAGAAGTCATTACAATTGTCATACCGAGTTCTTTATTTAATTTTACCAAAGTATCAAGGACTATTTTTTTTGCTCCTACGTCAATACCTCTAGTAGGCTCTGAGACAAACAATATTGCAGGCTCAAGAGTTAAGGCTCTGGCAATACAAACTTTTTGCTGATTTCCTCCACTGAGTCTCCTTGTAACCTGTTTTTCACTTCTACATCTAATGTCAAGTTCTTTAATCATGTTTAAAGCATGTGATTTCATTTCTTTATTATTAACTTGTGTAAACAAAACAAAATTCCTAATAAATCCTCCCTTATTTTGTATTGCAGTAATAGCAATATTCATCTCAATAGAGGTGTCTAGCAACAAACCCATCCCTCTTCTATCTTCAGAAACAAAGGCGATATTCTTATTTAGCGCATCCTTTGGGTTGTTCAGTTTTAGTTTTTCGCCTTTGATTGTTATTTCTCCACTAGTTGGGTAAATCCCCATAACTCCGTTAGCTATTCCAATTTTACCTTGTCCTGCTAATCCGCCAATGCCGTATATTTCTCCAGCTTTAACTTCAAGGTTTAACCCTTTTATTTCTTCTCCTGGCATCATTACATTAAGGTTTTCAATAGATAAAATGGTTTCGCCTATTCGTTTTTCAGTACTGCTTTTTTTAATTTTTTCGATTTTTCTTCCTACCATCAACTCCGCAAGCTGCATTACGTTTGTTTCATTATTTTTCTTCGTAGCGACCAGTTCTCCATCTCTTAAAATAGTAACATTGTCTGCTACCTCCATTACTTCGTCTAATCTATGAGTAATAAATAGTATTGCAATTCCAGCCTCTTTTATTTTTACCATTGCCTTAAGCAAATTACTAGCTTCACTCTCTGTTAGCACTGCTGTTGGTTCGTCAAAAACTAATAGCTTTATATTTTTTTTATCTATCTCTCTAGCAATTTCAATAAATTGCATATAACCAATAGGCATACCTGCTACTTTTACCCACTCATCAATGCCCATTCCAAGTGTATCTAACGCTTTCCTTGCATCCGTACCCATTTTTTTAAAGTCAAGAGTTTTTAATTTGTCAGGTAAAAACTTATTAACTAGATTATCTTTCGTTATTTCTCTATTTAGTTTTATATTTTCAGTAATAGAATATCCAGGAATAAGCATAAACTCTTGATGCACCATACCAATTCCAAGGTCCATTGCTTCGACAGGTGATTTAATATTGATACTGTCATTATCAAGTACAATTTCTCCCTCATAACCGCCTGTTTCATGAATTACAGTCATACCAAACAAAATGTTCATCAACGTAGATTTTCCTGCACCATTTTCACCTAAAATTGCATGAATTTCTCCTGCTTTTACAGATAGGTTAATATCTTTTAGCACTCTGTTCCCGTAATATTCTTTAGATATATTTTTCATCTGCAATACATATTCGTTGTTTTTCAATTTATCGTCCTCCTATAGCATATAAATAATACAAGGCTACCAATAAAGGCAACCTTGTACTTGGCATGTCGTTTTAGAATATTATGTGGTCAGACATATACATAAAGAAGTTTTCATGATCAGCATAGTTTGTTAAGTCAACTTTTCCACCTGCTATTTTTTCTAAAATTGAAACTAATTTATCTCTATCTACTCTACCCTCAGTTTCGCCTTCTAAATAAGCTTTTGCGTAAAGTACTCCAGCTTCGATATACATCATATTTACTGGAACTGGCCATGTAGCTACTCTACCTGTTGCTCCTCTTTCAGCAACTTCATCTTTGATTGCTGTTAAGATAAAGTCCAAGTCACCTTTTTTGTCTTCTGGTATTTCTATTCCTAATGCTCCTGGTAACGCATGATATGGAGATGGACAACACTGAACTGGGAAAATTCCACCGTACTCAATTGCCTGCTTAATCATTGGTTCCATCATCGCACAATTTGTACCAAAGAAAGCTGTGTTTACACCAAATTCTTCAATCGCTCTTGGAATATCTTCCATAATAAATTGTTGCGTTCCTGGAACTCCTGCATCACCTGTTGGGTCTGGTGAATCTATTTCAACAAATTTCAATCCAATTTCAGCTGCTCTTTTTTTCATTAAATCTCTTCTTTGAGCAAGGAACTCAATAGACATATGTCTTGGGAATGAGTAATGTACAAGTACTTCAGCACCCATAGCTTGAGCGTGTTCTACGATTTGATACCCTCTACCTAGGTTGTTCGTTTCAAAAATTATGTCAGCTTTAGAAGCTAGCATATCTGGATCTTCTGCTGGAGCTCCTAAAATAAACATCATATCAGGTCTAACTTCTCTTACTTTATCAATTGCTGCTGCTGCACCTGGAACTGCTTGCACCATTACAATTGCTTTTACTAATGGGTCAGATGCCATTGCCATCATGTTAGTGATTGTAGTTTCTTGCTCTTGCATAAATCTATCTGGGTAAGTAGCAGTAACTATCATATCACCAAGTAGACTCTTCATATCTTGAGCTTTTCTAAATTCTTCTTCCCCTTGTGAAACTGTACCCGTCATTATACCGATTTTAAATTCAGGTCCTGCCGGTTCATCGTTTTTCGCTTCACCTTGGTCATTATCACTAGCTGGCTCGTCAGTCGGTCCACAACCAATAAGACTAAATACCATTGCTAGTGCTAAAAGTAATACCAACATTTTTTTTAACATATACATCCTCCTTGTTTTTAGAACTTCTCTTACATTACATGCAACAAACGCAATTAAATTTGCTTGTGCTAATATATATTCAATATCTTAACACATATCCCTTCTGAATTTATTATTTTTTTTGAATAATTAAAATTTTATGGTTTTTTTGATTTCTTTCAGTTTTTTTAGAATTTACACATAATTATGTTATTTCAACAGACTAGCACTATTGTTAAATTAATGTCT